>CAZFHT010000017.1:0-25402 GCA_964518785.1 uncultured Eubacterium sp. | reverse complement strand
GCATATCCATATGTGCCATATGTACACGATTCTCCGAATCAAGGATAGCCACCTTCGGATTATTGTATTTTCTCTTCACTTCCTCATCCAGTCTGCGGATAATCGGAACAATCGCCGGAGCGACTTTTTCCAAAAAACCAACCGGCCATTTTTCCAATGCCTCCGCCAAAATCGTATGATTCGTGTAGGCACAGGAATCCGTAACAATCTTCACAGCCTCATCCCATGAAATCCCCTCAGCACTCAAAAGACGAATCAGTTCAGGAATCACCATGGACGGATGGGTGTCATTTATCTGAATCGCCACATAATCCGCCAAATCGTGCAGATTGCTGCCTCGTTCCTTTGCCTCCGCCAAAATCAATTGTGCTCCGCAGCTCACCATAAAATACTGCTGATACACCCGAAGTAATCTTCCCGCCTCGTCACTGTCATCCGGATAAAGGAACAACGTAAGATTCTTTTTAATATCCTGCTTGTCAAAGTCAATCCCTTTCTGAACAATGGAGTCATCTACGGTGTCCAAATCAAAAAGGTGAAGACGGTTTGTTCTGTTTTCATACCCGGTTACCAAAATGTCATACATCGTAGCGTCTACGTCAAATCCGCCAAAGGATACGTTAAATCGACGCTGGCTTTTAATCAGCCAATTCTCCTTTTCAATCCAAGGATTTGGTTTTTCCTTCTGCCTGCAATTTTTGAACTGCTGGCGAAACAAACCATAGTGGTAGTTAAGACCAACACCATCCCCCGGAAGTCCAAGGGTAGCGATGGAATCCAGAAAACACGCTGCCAGCCGTCCAAGTCCTCCATTTCCTAAAGACGGCTCCGGCTCTCTCTCCTCATAGGTTGTAATGTTTTTTCCCGCTTGCGACAGTTCTTTTGCAATTTCTTCATAAATCCCGAGATTTATCAAATTGTTGCTCAGCAGTTTTCCAATCAAAAACTCCGCTGAAATGTAGTACAGTTTCTTCTTTTCCTTCGTTTCATTATGTTCCCTCTGAGCAGCTCTTTCCTGTACAAGCTGTAGCAATGCGCAATAAATCTGCTCATCCCTACACTGGCTCAGCCCCACGTTGTATTCTCTTTTTACAATTTCCTCTAGCATTTCTTCCTCCCCGATAATCTTTCTACTATAATAGATACCATCATCCGGCGAAAACCAGATTATGGTATCTATTATACACATAATCCGGTTTTTATGCAAATAATTATGTGCAGTGCTTGTTTAATTCAACAAACTCACACGCCGACAGTGCCGCCACTGCTCCATCCGCAGCCGCCGTCGCCAGTTGTCTCACTGCTTTGGTCCGGCAGTCTCCTGCCGCAAATACACCCTCCACATCCGTTTTACAGTCTTCTGCCGCCTGAATATATCCGGTCTCGTCTAATTCCACCAGACCTTCAAAGCAGTCATTATCTGATATTTTACCGATTGCTACAAACAATCCGCTGACGCAAAGCTCACGCTCCTCTCCGGTGACAGTATCTTTTAGCACTACAGCCTCCAGCATATCTTCACCTTTAAGACCGGTTACTGTAGAATTCATAACAAATTCTACATTTTCTTTTTTCTCCAAGATTTTCACAAGACCTTCTTCTCCCCGGAACTTATCTCTTCGGTGAATAAGATACACTTTTGAGCAATAATTAGAAAGAAACACGGCATCCTCCAATGCCGTATTACCGCCGCCTGCGACAGCCACATCCCGTCCCCGGAAAAACATGCCATCACAAGTTGCACAGTAAGAAATCCCCGCACCAATCAACTGCTGCTCCCGTTCCACAGAAAGAGGACGGTTCTTGACACCAGTGGCAAGGATGACAGATTTCGCCTCATACTGCTTCTCTTTCTCACTGCCCGCTGCCACGAAGACAATCTTTGAAGCCTTTTTGTCCTCAATACGAACAACCTGCCCCTGCTGAAATTCTGCCCCCAAATCTGTAGCCTGCTCATACAGGCCCTTTGCAAATTCCAACCCGGATATTTTCTTGATTCCGGGATAATTCTCTACCTCCGGGGAATTGATAATCTGCCCTCCATATACTGACTTTTCCAAAATCAAGACAGACTTCCCGGCACGTACCCCATATATGGCGGCAGACAAACCAGCCGTTCCGCCGCCCACAATGATAATGTCATACATGATTTTTCTCCTGTCATAAATTCCATTTTACAACAAATCCAAAATCTCCTGCTTAGAAATCACTCCAATAGAACGGTTTGACACCTCGCCATTTTTCATAACGACAAGCATAGGAATCGACATAACCTTAAACTTCATTGCCAAATCCGGCTGTTCATCTACATTTACTTTGCCTACTTTAATATCATCCCGTTCGTCAGCAACCTCATCCACTACCGGAGAGAGCATCTGGCATGGTCCACACCAGCCTGCCCAAAAATCCAGCAAAACAGGTTTATCTGACTTTAAAACCTCTGTTTCATAATTTTCCTGTGTTATCTCTATAACTGCCATTGTAAATTCCTCCTTTTCAACTGCCTTTATTATAACCGATTACGTCATTCCTATCAATCAAAACTGTCCTTTTAATGCAATTCTCCCATATATTCCCTCATCTGCTCATCCGCATGGCGAACCTCTGCCTCCAACTCTCTCGCTGACAAAAGCCGACAGCCTTCCCCGCGAATAATAATCTGCTCCAGACCATCCGAAGTAGCTACTGTAATATTATGCTGTTTCGCATGATTGTGGGCAAATTTTTCTATGTATTGGTCTGCTGTCTCTGCCTCCTTCGTGTACACCACATGAATGTTATGATATTCCATTATCTCCGTCTTGTGATTCTGTACCCGGTAAGCGTCAAAGACGAGAATAAGGTGACATTTCTTAAATCCCTGATAATTGCACAATATGTCCATGAGACGCCCCCGCGCCGCATCAATATTAACCTTTGACAATTCCGATAATTCCTTCCATACAAAAATTATATTATAGCCATCCACCAGCAGATAATTTTCCAGCTTTTCCGGTTTCTTCCTCGGTTTAGAAAGTCCAGTGGGCTTTGCGGTAAGAGAGCGAACCTTTTTCCCTGAAATTCCTTTGTGGGATTCCGCACCGCTTTTTCGGTTGGCATGAGAAGTTCGCTCTAAAATGCGGTCAATTTCTTCTATGTCAATCCACTCTTCTTTTTCCACAGACACCGGCCGTTCCGAAAGCTCTGGTTCAGAAACCATTTCATTTCGAGATTTTTTCCCTGTGTCAATGTGCATATACTTGCGAACCTCGTTCCAAGGTACATTAAATCCGGCACCATGGGCACAGAACACCGAACCCGTTGGATTTTCCGTATCCCTCTCCGGATTATATTGTGCCGCCTGAATAACTTCATCCGCATTGTGGCATGGACGATAACCTGCCATGGAACAAAACAACTGTCCCCGCCCCTTTGTGTAAGCAGTCACTTCTTTTGGATAATCCCGCATCGTTACTACCGGCGCACTTCCGGTCAGCACTGACATACCATCTTTTCCCTGCTCCATGGAAAAAGTCCCCGACATTCTCTCAATGTCAGTCATCGCCCGCCCTACGGACGTTTCCGGTACCTCCAGCCGAAAATCATAATATGGCTCCAGCAGAACCGAATCCGTCTGCATTAATCCCTGACGAATCGCACGATAAGTTGCCTGACGAAAGTCTCCCCCCTCCGTATGCTTTAAATGAGCCCTTCCGGCAATCAACGTCACTTTTACGTCAGTCAGGGCTGCCCCCGTCAAGACTCCCCTGTGTTCTCTCTCTAACAGATGGGTAAAAATCAAGCGCTGCCAGTTTTTATCCAGCATATCTTCACTACATTCCGAGGCAATCTGAAATCCACTTCCCGGTGCTCCCGGCTCGAGCCACAAATGCACTTCTGCATAATGCCGCAACGGTTCAAAATGGCCGACACCCTCCACTTCTTTTGCAATGGTTTCTTTGTAAACAATATTACCTGTTCCAAAGGTGACATCGATACCAAAACGCTCTCGAATCAGGCTTTGTAGAATTTCTATCTGTACCTCTCCCATAACCTGTGCCTGAATTTCCTGCAATTCCTCTCTCCATACAATGTGAAGTTCCGGCTCCTCCTCCTTTAACTGTCGGAGTTTTGGCAAAACCGCTGCCGCATCCGTATGCTCCGGCAGTTCAACGCGATATGTCAACACCGGCTCCAACACCGGTTTACCCGTTTTTTCCTCTGCTCCAATCCCCTCACCCGGATATGTTTTCGTCAAGCCGGTCAACGCACACACCATTCCGGCAGGTGCCTCGGAAACCGTTTCATACTTACTTCCGGAATAAATCCGAATCTGATTTACTTTCTCCTGCCATTCCTCCCTTGTGTCAGCCAGCTCCATTCTCGCCTTCAGCACACCGCCGGTCACCTTCACATAAGTAAGCCGGCTGCCGCTTTCGTCTCTTGCAATCTTAAACACTTTTGCGCCAAAGTCCTCCGAATACGCCGCCGCTTTTGTATAAGCAGCCAAACCGGATAAAAATTCCTGCACTCCGTCCATTTTCAGTGCAGAGCCGAAAAAACAAGGAAAAATTTTTCTCTCCTGAATCAAAGCAGAAACGGAATCTGCCGATACCTTCCCACTCTCCAAATATTGATTCAGCAAATCCTCGTCACACAGGGCAGCATTCTCAAAAAATTCGTCACTGTCTGTCTGGGAGAAGTCCACGCAGTTCCCGCTTAAACGCTCCTTCAGTTCTTTCATCAAAGCATTTTTTTCTGTCCCCGGCTGGTCCATTTTATTTACAAAAAGAAAAACCGGAATCTTATATTTATCCAAAAGCCGCCACAAGGTCTGCGTATGTCCCTGAACACCATCCGCACCGCTGACTACAAGAATTGCATAGTCCAACACTTGCAGTGTTCTCTCCATCTCTGCCGAAAAATCCACATGCCCCGGTGTATCCAGAAGTGTCATGTGAATGTTCCCCCATGTCAATACAGCCTGTTTCGAGAAAATGGTAATTCCACGTTCCTTTTCCAACTGGTAGGTATCTAAAAAAGCGTTGCCCTTGTCCACTCTGCCCAGCGACCTCAGTTTGCCCGATGTATATAAAAGTCCCTCTGATAAAGTGGTCTTGCCCGCATCCACGTGCGCCAGCAGACCAACACATATGTATTTTTCTATTTTATTTTTTTCCTGATTCTTTGATGTGTCAGACATAAAAATGCCCCTTTCTGACGTCCATAATGAAACATTATAGCATATATTTTCCCCAGATACACCTCATTATTTTGTTGATTTTACAATTCACATCTGCGAGACTTTATCGGTCACATATTCCATAATTTCCACTATTTTTTCTTCGGTCAGTCCTGTATAAAGCGTATTTTTTCCCTCTTTCCCCCAAGTATACTTTTTTTCGTCCGGATGGCTGGCACTGTATTCTTCCAGAACTTTTTGAATCTGGGTATTTCTTGCAAATGCAGGCGGAAGCACATCTCTCTTGAAGGCAACAGCGTCATAACTGAGGCTTTGATTGACTCTTTCATTCGGCATTTGCAGCTCTTTCCAAATGCCAGAAGGCAGTTCCTGTATACTCTGCAAAAACGAGTTGTACAGATTATCCACCTCCTCATAGCGTTCTGTCCGAACATTGTCTTTTCCATATATCTTTTTAATAAGAGAAAGCGGTTGTTCGTAATTCAATGTAACCGGCTGTTTTTTTACAAATTCCTCAAACACAGGCAGCTTCGGATTTTCTTCGTACCATGGCTCTTTAATATACTGGTTATATTGTGAATCCAGATACGATTCCTTATCCCGCAGATAAACAACAGAAGAAACATCATTTTTTCCTATATCTACAAGTGCAGACAGCCTTTCATGGAAAACGTTCATAACCTTTTTTTGTTCTTCCGGCTCCGGCACATAAGACAGTCCCCGAAAGGTTCGGTACGCCTCACAAAAAATCGCCTCGTGCGAGAGCAATATTCTCCCACAGCCGTTTTCTTCTGCTGTCTGTCGCATTTCCTCCCACATTTTTTCTGCCGGTTTCTGCAAATAAGACGTCAGCGGATGATGAATATAGGCTTGTTTCATTCCGAGGCTTTCCAATGTTTCAATAAGAATCCTGTAGGTAAACGAGGCATGAGAACATAACGGATATTCATCGTATTTGCCATAATATACTCCATACCGTCTGAATACGTCTCTGTTAATGTGAAAAAAATGCTGTAGTGCCGTACTTCCGGTTTTATAATTCCCCATATGAATCAGAATGTGCATTTGTGTTACCCCTTCCTTACTGACAAAAAGATTGTAGTTATAAAATCATTACTGATTACTGCACACATTTTTTTTGCACAACATTAATGCTCTGTATTCATTATACCAGAGTCTTTTCGATTTTCCTAAAAATATTTTCTATCTGACAGTAAAATTATAATGTCTTTTTTTCCATTTTGTATTAAACTGATATTGAAAAAAGCATTTTGCTAACACCGATGTCACGAATTTTATAGGAGGAATGAACAATGTGTGGAATTTGCGGTTACACCGGAAGGGGAAATGAAACAATTACAAAAAATATGTCATTACGGTTGCGTCACCGCGGTCCGGACGAAGAAGGTTTTTATGATGACAACAAGATTCATTTATGTTCCAGACGTTTGTCGATTGTCGATATCAAAGACGGAAGACAGCCGGTATCCGATACAAAAAAAGAAGTCTTTCTCATCTGGAATGGCGAAGTTTACAACCATCGTGAACTCCGCCGCAGTTTGGAGAGCAATGGACACCATTTTTTCAGCGACCACTCCGACAGCGAAACATTACTCCATATGTATTTGGAATACGGAATCGATTTTGTCACAAAATTAAACGGAATGTTTGCGATTGCAATATGGGACAGACGCAGCGGTTCTCTCCTTCTCTTTCGTGACCGAATGGGAGTAAAACCATTGTATTACAGCACTTATACCGATGAATACGGAGAGAAACAATTTCTTTTTGCCTCCGAAATCAAAGCGCTGCTTATGCACCCAAACTGTGACAGAACAATAAACGACAGAGCAATGTACGAATATTTTTCGTATAAACATATCAATGCTCCGGAAACAATTTATACCAATATCAAGGAACTCATGCCCGGGCAATGGCTGTGTTTTCGGGACTGTCATTTTTCATCGGCAAATTACTGGTCTCTCTCTGATTATTATAAAAATGAGCGTATATCTGCCGATTCGGAAAATGCCGAGAATAAAACAATTCCTGAAATCACAGAAAAACTGGACGCATTGATACAAGATGCCGTATCGATTCGTATGAATGCCGATGTGCCGGTCGGTTCTTTTTTAAGCGGCGGTCTGGATTCCTCTCTTGTCAGTGTTCTTGCCTCTTCGCACACAGACGCACTTTCCACTTTTACTCTTGGACATGAAATAAAAGACAGCAGGAACTACGACAAGCAAGCGGATGTACAACAGGCAAAAAAAATTGCCGATACCAACGGAATGAAAAATATACTGTATATGCTTACGGCAGATGATGTGATTCGTGAACTCCCGAATATCGTCCGTCAGTTTGATGCCCCATTCTCCGGTGCAGTATCTACGTACTTCATGGCAAAAGAAATGTCAAAGTATGTAAAAACAGCACTGTCCGGTGACGGTGCCGACGAGCTGTTTGGCAGTTATCTGCCGCATATGCTGTCTTTTCCTATGGAGTTTTACAGCAAAAGTGCAGCAGAACATGACATTACCGACAAAACATTTCACGAATACATATTGTCACACAAAAGTCAGCTTCGCCCTATGGAAAATGAGCTTGCCTATCTTTCCTCCATGTATGAATTTTCGCATGGAGATGAAAGCCTGCTCTCCCTTCGTATGCTGCTGCTTTCCGATGACGAAAAAGCAATCCTTTTGAACGAACGCTTTTTACCTTATGCACAGGAAAAAACCACACTTGCGGGGATTCAGAAAAAACGCACCACGCTGCAGGGACATGATGTACTGAACCGCAATTTGGAGTACGACAGCCAAATTCTTCTGCCAAATGAAGTGCTGCGTTACAGTGATATGCTGTCTATGGCTCATTCACTGGAAATCCGCAGTCCGTTTCTGGACCACCGGATTGTCGAATATCTGGCAGGCATATCCGGATATTATAAAATGTATCATGGCGAAACCAAATATCTTTTAAAGCAGGTCAGCTCTCGCTATCTGCCGAAAGAAACCGTATATCGGAAAAAAGAGGGATTTGTCATGCCCGTCAACGACTGGCTGCCTTGTGAACTGAAAGAATATGTCCTCGATATCCTCTCACTGGAAAGCCTGATAGACAGCGATTATTTGAATGGAGAAAATGTTTATTTCCTGCTTATGAAATATTATGAAAATCCGGCAGAGAATACCTTTCTTGCCGGAACGATATGGAATCTTGTTTGTTTCCAGCTATGGATCAGTGACATGAAAGGCACGAATTCTTAAAATAAAGAGTGAAATATCAGATAAAATCGTGTATAATAATTAATGTTGTAAAAATTACTTTCAGGAGGTTGTTACCAAAAATGTTATTTCAATGGATGAATAAAATCAGCCCTACCAGAATCATTGCCCTGAGCTTTATTCTCGTTATTCTCACCGGAATGTTTTTGCTTTGTCTTCCGGTATCATCGAGGACAGGCTCTTGGACATCTCCTCTGGACGCTCTTTTTACCTCCACCAGTGCGACCTGCGTTACCGGTCTGATTGCTGCTGACACTTATAGCCACTGGTCTTTGTTTGGGCAAATTATCATCCTGATTATGATACAGATTGGGGGAATCGGTCTTATGACGGTTATCTCCATGATTTTCATTTTTACAAAGAGAAAACTCAGTATGCAGGACCGGGTTGTTTTAATGCAGGCTGCCGGAAACATACAGGTAGGCGGTATGGTGCGTCTGATTAAACGTATCCTCACCGGAACTGCCATATTTGAAACGATAGGTGCGGTTCTCCTTGCCATACGGTTTATTCCCCGAATGGGAATCGGGCAGGGCATTTACTTTGCCATCTTCCACTCGGTGTCTGCTTTCTGCAACGCCGGATTTGATTTGATGGGGAAATATGAACCGTTTTCCTCATTTACCGCCTATCAAAATGACGGTTTTGTATGTATTACGCTGGCTTTGTTAATTATATTTGGAGGAATTGGTTTCCTTGTGTGGGATGACATTTTGAAAAACAAATATCATTTCCGTAAATATACCCTGCATACGAAACTGATTTTGATTACCGCTGCCGTCTTACTTCTTCTGGGAACTGCCGGGTACTTTATTTTCGAATCCGGCTATACAATGAGTGGAGACACCGTTCCCCAGCGGCTTATCAAGTCTTTTTTTACCTCTGCCACAATGAGAACAGCAGGCTTTAATACCATTGATTATAGTCAAATGTCTTCTGCCTCCGTTCTCCTCTCCGATGCACTGATGTTTATCGGAGGCAGCCCCGGTTCCACTGCGGGCGGCATTAAAACGACAACGATAGCACTTATTTTCATTGCTATGGTCTCCATGGCAAAGGGAAATCCCGACATTACCATTTTTAAAAAGCGTCTGAGTAACAGTTTAGTAAAGCAGGCAGCCGTTATCATTGTCGTCTATCTCACCTACATCACCATTGGCACCATGCTGATTTGCTATTTTGACGATATTGACCTTTCCGCTGCACTGTTTGAAGTTATTTCAGCCACTTGCACGATTGGTGTAACGATGGGAATTACCACCGGACTTGGAACACTGTCCCACATTGTATTGATAATTCTTATGTATGGAGGCAGAATTGGAGGGTTCTCCCTTATGCTTGTTCTGGGTGAGAGCAAGAAAAAACCGCCGACCAAGCGTCCAACGGAAAAAATATTAATCGGTTAAAAATTTTCGCATAAAAAATTACTCTGATATGCTGAATGGAGGTTATTATGAAATCAATTTTAGTAATCGGCATGGGAACTCTCGGCAGTTGCCTTGCTCACAAAATGCAGGAGTTGGGAAATGACGTTATGGTTATTGACAAAGATGAAGACCGGATTCAGGAGTTGTCCACAATATTCGGGGATGCCATCAGCGGCGACTGTACGAACCCGGCTGTTTTAAAAAGTATCGGCGTAAATAATTTTGACTATTGCTTTGTCGCAATCGGAGAGGATTTTTATTCCTCCCTTGAAATTACCTCTATTCTGAAGGAACTGGGAGCAAAATATGTGATTTCCAAGGCAAAGCGTCCACGTCAATCCGATTTTTTGAAAAAGATTGGTGCCGACGAGGTCTTTTTCCCGGAACGGGAAATCGCTGAGAAACTGGCAGTCCGTTTCAACGCTACCAATATTTTTGACTACATTGAGCTGACTTCAGACTGTTCCATTTTCGAAATTTCCATTGTGCCGGAGTGGATTGATAAATCCATTGTTGACATCAAGGTACGACAGACCTACAATATTAATATTATCGCTATAAAAAACGCTGACTTTATTGATCCTATGCCTCATGGAAATTATGTATTCAGGGAAGGGGATCATATTGTCGTAATCGGAAAATCTTCCGATGTATTTAAATTGTCTGCAAGGACGAACTAACTTTAGGATAATAGAAGGAACATGGAGGGATACTTATCATGGGTTTTATAAAAAAAACTTCCAAACCGAAGGGATTGCATATTATTATCGTAGGCTGCGGAAAAGTAGGAATTACTTTGGTGGAGCAGTTAAGTAAAGAGGGACACGATATCACGATTGTAGATAAGACACCGGGAATGGTTCAGGAGATTGCCAGCCAGTATGATGTCATGGGAGTTGCCGGAAACGGAGCCAGCTACAGTGTGCTGATGGATGCCGGGATTGAATCTGCGGATTTGATTATTGCGGTCACTGATTCGGACGAGCTGAATCTTCTCTGCTGCACCGTTGCCAAGCAGGTCGGGGACGACTGTGCGACGATTGCCAGAGTACGCACACCCGATTACAGTAAAGAGGCACGATATCTGCGTGAAAAATTAGGTCTTACTATGGTGATTAACCCTGAGCTGGAGGCGTCCCTTGAGATGACACATATTCTCTGCCTTCCCACCGCACTGGAGGTAAACTCCTTCACCCATGGTCAGGTACAAATGATTAAATTTAAAATTCCATCGGATAATATTCTGGATGGCATGACCGTAGCACAGCTGGGACAGCAGCATTTACCAAAAGTTCTTGTCGGTGCGGTTGAGCATGAAGGAGTTGTCACCATTCCTTCCGGTAATTATCTTATGCATGCCGGAGATATAATTACTTTTGTCGCCTCCCGAAAAGACATACGTTCTTTTCTTAAATCAATCGGATTCCAGACAAAGCAAGTAAAGAATACCATGATTGTGGGCGGAGGCAGGGCTGCTTACTATCTCGCCAACCAACTGTTAAGGGTTGGGATTGACGTAAAAATCATTGAACGGGATGAAAAACGCTGCGAAGAACTGAGTATTCTTCTTCCGAAGGCAGTTATTATTAACGGAGACGGAACCGATCAGGAAATACTGAACGAAGAAGGGTTAAAACAGGCGGAATCTTTTGTAGCGCTCACCGGAATTGATGAGGAAAATATCATGCTGACACTCCACGCTGCTAAATTTTCCAACGCTAAGGTTATTACGAAAATCAACCGAAGTACATTCAAGGATATTATTAACAGTCTCGACCTTGGCAGTGTCATTTATCCGAGGTACATTACTTGCGAGGCAATCATTGCCTACGTCCGGGCGAAGAAAAATTCCATGGACAGCAACATTGAGACTTTATACCATTTGTTTGATAACCGGGTTGAGGCGATTGAATTTCATGTCGATGAAAAAAGTGCCGTCACCGATATACCGCTGATGAATTTGAAACTAAAGAAAAATCTTCTCGTAGCATTTATCTACCACAATGGAAAAACAAAAATTCCAAATGGACAGGATAAAATCAGCGTTGGTGACCATGTCATGATTGTGACAACACACAGCGGTTTTAATGATATTCTGGATATTTTAGAGAAATAGTTAACAAGGGGAGCGAACGGCAATGAACGGTTCAATAATTCGATATATATTAGGTTACATTCTGAAAACGGAAGGTGTGTTAATGCTCCTGCCATGTGTTGTGGCATTGATTTACCACGAGTCACAGGGCTGGTACTATTTGCTTATCGCTGTTTTGTGCGGTCTTCTCGGAAAACTCTCCTCTCTGCACAAACCGTCAAACCACGTGTTTTATTTAAAAGAGGGTTGTGTAGCCACTGCTTTAAGCTGGATTACGCTGAGTTTTTTCGGAAGTCTCCCTTTTATTCTGACCGGTGAAATTCCCTCCTTCACTAACGCCATCTTTGAAACAGTGTCCGGATTTACAACAACCGGTGCCAGTATTCTCAGTGATGTCGAGGCACTTTCTCACTGTTCTCTCTTTTGGCGCAGCTTTACCCATTGGATTGGCGGCATGGGAGTTCTTGTCTTCATTCTTGCCATCATTCCTATGAGTGGCGGCTCTCCGATTAACCTGATGAGGGCAGAAAGTCCGGGACCTTCGGTAGGAAAATTAGTTCCTACGATAAAATCAACTGCCCGGATTTTGTATATTATTTATTTTGTTTTAACAGTAATTGAAATCGTATTTCTTCTCCTTGGAAAAATGCCGCTTTTTGATGCTCTCTGTACCGGATTTGGCACAGCGGGGACGGGCGGATTCGGAATCAAGAATGACAGTATGGCAAGCTACAGCCCTTACCTGCAATGGGTAGTTACGATTTTCATGATTCTTTTCGGCGTCAACTTTAACGCTTATTATTATTTGATTTACCGAAAATTCAAAAAAGCCTTTGGCATGGAGGAGGTTCGCTATTACTTTCTCATTATCCTGACTGCCATTGTCATTATTTTTTATGAGCTGCTGAGAACGTCCGCCGCCACCGGCATTGGCAATGCGTGGACGCTGTCTGCCTTTCAGGTAGCCTCCGTCGTTACCTCAACCGGATTTTCCACTGTCGATTATAATACGTGGACACAGACAAGCAAGACCATTATTGTCCTTTTGATGTTTATCGGTGCCTGTGCCGGCAGTACCGGAGGCGGAATTAAAGTATCCCGAATTGCAATTTTATTCAAAACAATAAAAAAAGAACTGAGTTCTTACATCCATCCGAAAAGCATCAAAAAGATTAACTTTGAGGGGAAACCGGTAGAACATGATGTTGTTCGCTCTATCAATGTTTATTTTATCACTTTTATGATTGTGTTTTCCATGTCGATTTTGGCAATTTCCTTTGATGGGAAGGACCTTGTGACCAACTTCACCGCCGTACTGGCGACGATAAACAACATTGGTCCCGGCCTGAATCTGGTAGGACCTGCCTGCAACTTTGATGTGATGTCAATGTTTTCTAAGTGGGTGCTGATTTTTGATATGCTGGCAGGAAGATTGGAGCTGTTCCCGCTGCTGATTCTGTTCCACCCGGCAATCTGGAAACAGACGTTTTCTCATATTTTTCGACGCAGGAAAAGGAAGTCCAAAAGGAAATAATCATTTTATTGCTTCACTTCCGAAAACGAATATCATTTAAATTCACACAAAAAGCAAGGATTTTCCTCTTTATCCGTAATAACGACAAAAAAGCTCTCCTCCTGCTGTGCAGTTTGGATATACAAAGTATCTCCCATATGGGTTGCCAATCGGTACTCTGCCCGCAGTTCAGAAACTTCATAATCAACCGGAAGTACATTTGCCGCCAGCCGGATATACTGGCCATTATTTACGTGACCATTCGTATCGAGATAATTTTGGCAGGCAACGATTGTCTGTTTCAGCTCAAGATTTTCCGGACACTTCACCTTCCGGGAAGCCTTTTCCATCTCATATCTTGGTTCTACGGGATAGACCTCCATCTCCTCTTTGTCAATCCGTACCGGTTTTCCCGTTGCCACATCTGCGTAAAACCACCGGGAGTCGGCGTACGCCAAAGTTTCTCCCTCCATGGACTCAAGAAGGAAGTTGCGGGAACCCATAATACTAGAAAACTGATACGGCCATGTTTTTGCCAGAAATTCCTCTCCCATCTGCGGTCTGCGGTTAAATACAACGTGCCATGAGCTGACCAGCCACGCACGATTTTTTTTCAGCAATTCCTGTGACGAGTGACCAACCTCCTCACTGTGAAACATACAGCAGTCCTGCATGGCGTCCACCACACCGGAAACACTTAATAATCCCCGGTAATCCATTCTGCTAAACGAAACTCTGTCTTTGTAACAATACATCTTCTAACCCTCCGTTATACCTAAAATCTTTTCTGCCCTCTTTACTTCTTCCTCTGTCGGCGGTTTTACTCCCTCCAACGGATATTTTACATTCATGCGTTCCCACTTAAACAATCCAAGCGTATGGTAAGGAAGAACCTCCACCCTGCTCACATTTTTCCACTGATTCAGTTTATCCCGAAGTGCCTGTAACCCCTCTTCATCATCTGTATATTTCGGTACTAAAACACGTCGTACCCATACCTCCTTGCCAATCTCCGACAAATAATCTGCCATGTCTATAATATTATCATTCGTAAATCCCGTTAATTCCTTGTGTCGGTTCGGATTCATTTCCTTCATATCCAGCATAACAAGGTCTGTCACATCCATTAATTTTTGAAATTTACCAAAAAACGGTTCTTCTCTTGTAAATGGATTCCCCGCTGTGTCCAGTGTTGTATGAATCCCTTTCTCTTTTGCCAGCCGGAATAACTCGGTGACAAAATCAATTTGAAGAAGCGGCTCTCCGCCGCTGACCGTAATGCCGCCATTCTTTCTCCAATAATTATGATAGCGGTACGCTTTCGCAAACGCCTCCTGAGCTGTCGTATCGCAGGAAGTCACCTCACTGGCAAGCTCCTTACTCCATGTTTCCGGGTTGTGACAATATTTACACCGCATATTACAGCCCTGCATAAATATGACATATCTCACTCCCGGTCCGTCCACAAGACCAAACGTCTCAATCGAATGAACACGTCCCATTACCGAAGTATCTGTACTTTGATTCATTCTGTCTCCCTCCTAAATTCATATTTCGCTTTGAAATTGCATAAAAGGTGCGGTTTGGAAACACGCACCTCTTATGCGTCAGAGAACTTTTTTCAATACTCTGAACAATCCTATGATATTTACATGGACGCATGACACGTTCTTGCGATAACGTCCATCTGCTGCTCTTTTGTCAAATCAATAAATTTAACCGCATAACCGGATACACGAATCGTAAAGTTTGCATACTCTTCCTTTTCCGGATGTTCCATTGCGTCAATAAGTTTTTCTTTGCCAAATACATTCACATTCAGGTGATGAGCCCCTTGGTCAAAGTAACCGTCCATAGACTGAACCAGATTGGTAATACGCTCGTCCCCGCTGTGTCCCAGTGCGTCCGGATTGATTGTCTGGGTATTGGAAATACCATCCAAAGCCCACTCATAAGGAATCTTAGCAACTGAGTTCAAGGATGCCAGCAGACCACTCTGCTCTGCTCCATACGCCGGGTTTGCTCCCGGAGAAAGCGGTTCTCCTGCCTTTCTTCCATCCGGCATTGCTCCGGTTGCCTTGCCATACACAACGTTAGAAGTAATGGTAAGAATTGAAGTGGTAGGCTCGGAACGACGATACGTGTGGTGCTTTTTAATCTTCTCAAGGAAGGTCTTCAACAGCCAAACGCCGATTTCGTCAGCGCGGTCATCATCATTACCGTAACGAGGGAAATCACCCTCTATCTCATAATCGACAGCCAAACCGTTCTCATCACGAATTACCTTCACCTTTGCGTATTTAATCGCACTGAGCGAATCAATTACATGAGAGAATCCGGCAATACCGGTAGCAAATGTTCTGCGGACATCCGTATCTATCAATGCCATCTGTGCTGCCTCATAGTAATATTTATCATGCATATACTGAATCAGATTCAGGATATTAACATAGAGGTCAGCCAGCCAATCCAACATATCGTCATACTTATCCATTACCTCATCATAATCGAGATATTCGGAAGTAATCGGCTGGTACTTCGGTCCCACCTGCACTTTATTCTTCTCGTCCACACCGCCGTTAATGGCATAGAGCAGACACTTGGCAAGATTTGCCCTTGCTCCGAAGAACTGCATTTCTTTACCGGTCTGCGTAGCAGATACACAACAGCAGATTGCGTAGTCATCACCCCAGATTGGTTTCATGACATCATCATTCTCATACTGAACAGAACTTGTCTCAATCGAGATGTGTGCCGCATATCTCTTGAAATTCTCCGGCAGAGCAGAAGAATACAATACCGTAATATTCGGCTCCGGGGCAGGTCCCATGTTCTCCAATGTGTGAAGGACACGATAATCCGTCTTTGTAACCATGTGACGTCCATCAACGCCAATCCCCGCCAAATCAATCGTAGCCCAAACCGGGTCACCCGAGAACAACTGATTGTACGAATTACAACGGGCAAATTTAACCATACGGAATTTCAAAATCATATGGTCGATAAGCTCCTGTGCCTCTGTCTCATTCAGCACGCCACTCTTCAAATCTTTTTCAATATAAATATCTAAGAACGTGCATACACGTCCGATACTCATCGCCGCACCGTTCTGTGTCTTAATTGCTGCCAGATAACCAAAGTACGTCCACTGAATCGCCTCTTTAGCATTTTTAGCAGGCTCCGAAATGTCAAAGCCGTAAGAGGCAGCCATTTCTTTCATTGCCTTCAAGGCATTAATCTGCATCTGAAGTTCTTCTCTCTGACGAATTACCTCGCCCTTCATGCTGCCGCTGCCGCATACAAGTTTATCCTCCTCCTTGCATGCAATCAAGTGGTCAATACCGTACAGTGCAACACGCCGGTAATCGCCTACGATACGTCCTCGTCCGTATGTGTCCGGAAGTCCGGTAACAATCTTATTCTTACGAGCTGCTCTCATCTCCGGCGTATAAGCGTCAAATACTGCCTGATTGTGTGTTTTATGATAAACAGTAAAAACCTTGTGAAGTTCTTCGTTTGGCGTATAACCATATTCAGTCAGGGACTTCTCTGCCATCTGGATTCCACCATACGGCATAAAAGCACGTTTCAATGGTTTGTCTGTCTGAAGACCGACAATCTGCTCCAAATCTTTCAACTCTTCACTAATATATCCCGGTTTATGGGAAGTAATGGAAGCAACAATATCCGTATCCATATCAAGGACACCGCCTTTTGCACGTTCTTCCTTCTGTAATTCCTGTAATTTCCCCCACAATTTATCTGTCGCCTCTGTCGGCGGCATCAAAAAACTTTCATCACCGTCATAAGGGGTGTAGTTCTTCTGAATGAAGTCACGAACATTAATTTCCTCTTTCCAAAGACGTCCTTCAAATCCATTCCACTGCTCAAAATTAACCATCGTTTACCTCCGTTTTTTCCTTTAAGATGTTTATTTTTTCCTGCGTCGGTAACTATCGTAACATTAAACAAATAATAATGCAACTGGAAAAAAAGAGAAGTTTTTTCAATTGAAGTTTTTTATCGAAAAAAATTCATTTTTTACCAACAGAGAACTTCCTTTCCATTTTCTGTCACAAGTACCATAATTTCCCACTGTGCCGACGGCTTATGGTCAGCAGTGTATACTTCCCAATCATTTTTCGGATCTGTGAAAATTTCCACCCTGCCCATATTAACCATTGGCTCAATTGTAAAAATCATTCCCGGTACCATGAGCATCTCCTCGCCGCGAACAGAATTGTAACTCACCCATGGCTCTTCGTGAAATTCCAGACCGACACCATGACCTCCAATTTCCCGCACAACCGTATAACCATTGGCAAATGCGTGGTCGTGAACCGCCTGCCCCATGTCACCTAAAAAGCCCCATGGTTTTACCTCCTGTAAGCCAATCTCGACACATTCCTTTGTCACCTGAACCAGCTTTTTCTTCTCTTCACTGACATCACCGATACAGAACATCCGGGAGGAGTCCGAAAAATATCCATCCAGAATCGTGGAGCAGTCCACGTTCACAATATCTCCGGATTTCAAAATAACCTTCTCCGAAGGAAATCCATGGCATACCTGATCATTTAACGAGGTGCATACACTGTACGGATACCCCTGATAATTCAGAGGAGCCGGAATTCCGCCCATGTCTGTTGTCATCTCATAGACAATTTTGTCAATCTCCGCTGTGTTCATTCCCTCATGAATATTTTTCTCGATGTAGTCCAAAACAGCAATATTAATTTTACAGCTTTCTTTAATCTTCTCAATCTGCTCGGGATTTTTTATAATGTCATGCTCCGGCACGACACAGCCCCGGTCGGCAAACTGCTGAATTTTATCGTCAAAACGCTGGTGGCAGGTTTTGTATTTTCTCCCACTTCCACACCAGCATGGCTCATTTCTTCCCATTTTAAACATTTCCATTCACTCCTGTATTTATCATATTATTTTTTCCGTACTCCGGTCTGCGCAGCTCCGCAATTACCATAATCGTCACAATCAGAGCTGCCATGCCGTCCGCCACCGGACCGGCATACATGATTCCGTTAATCCCGAAAAACAAAGGCAATATCAGTATCAACGGCAAAAGGAACAAAATTTGTCGTGTCAGTGACAAAAACGCACCTCTTTTCGGCTTTCCAATCGAAGAAAAGAAATTGGAACTGATTGGATGCATAAAGTTTGCAAAGGTAAAAAACAAAAATACACGAAAATAGCTGATAGCAAACTGATAGTACAGCTCGGAGCCATTTCCAAAGGCAGATATAATATTTCTCGGGAAAATCCGAAATATCAGAAAGAAAAATACTGCCACAGCTCCTCCGATGGTGATATCTTTAATATATGCTTCTTTCACTCTCTTGTAATTCTTTGCGCCATAATTATAGCCGACAATCGGCTGCAGGCCCTGAGACAATCCAATTTCAAATGCCATAAACACCATATTTACCTTTGTGATAATGCCGACGCAGGCAATCGGAATTGACTCGCCGTAAATGGACAAACCACCATAATGTTTCAGCGACTTATTCATGATAATCTGAACAATCATCATGGAAACCTGATTGATAAAATTAGCGATTCCCAATGACGCAGAACGGCTGATATATCTCCAATGTACCATCAAATGGGTTCGGGAAAGTTTCACCGTCTTACAGTTGCACAGTCCCCACACGACAAGGGCGCAGGCGGTAAACTGACCGATAACCGTAGCCAGTGCAGCTCCTTTCATGCCCATATTCAGTCCAAAGACAAAAACAGCGTCCAAAATCGTATTAAGCACCGCACCGGAAACATTACAAATCATTGTCATCTGCGGTCTGCCGTCCGCCCTCAGCAAATGACCGCCTCCGATGGACAAAAGTAAAAAAGGAAAGCCATAAGAACAAATTCGTGTGTATTCCATGGCATAATCCAGTACATTATCCGGCGAGCCAAAAAACATCAGCATTGGCTTTAGAAAAATTTGTGAGAAAATCATTATAACCACTCCGCAGATAAAAAGTGCAGTAGCAGAATTTCCGATAAAATAAGTGGCACGTTCCTTCTTGCCCTCTCCCATACTGAGGCTGAACGCCGAGGCGCCGCCGATTCCCAGCAGCAATGCAACAGCAACGCAAAGGGTGGACAGCGGAAAAGCAATGTTCGTTGCCGCATTTCCCAGCTCCCCGATTTTCTGTCCGATAAACAACTGGTCAACAATGTTATACAGCGAGCTGACCAACATAGAAATAATACTCGGCACAGCAAATTTACGCAACAGTTTTCCGATGGGTTCCACACCCAGAGGATTCTCATTTTTTAAGTTTTTCATTTTTATCACTCTCTTCTCTTTTATGTACATGGACTATCATAACACTTTTTCTCCCCGAAAATCAATCGCTTTACGAAAAAAGGTGCGGTTTCGTAAAATCGAGCCGCACCGCACCTTTTCATATAAACGTCATTCTAATTCATTCTAGTTTGTTTCGCCTTCGTCGGATGTGACACCCCATACGGTTACATTATCACCGAGAAGCGTAAATGTCATGCGAACCTTCCTGTCTTCTGACTCATCCTGCTGTTTCAGGAAAACGCCTTTGTAAGTAACACCATTCAGCACCATTTCCACATTGGAGCCGTTCGTGAACTTCCACGTACCGCTGTAATCTCCGGTCACTGTTCCGTCGGCATTAATCTTCACCTTTGCAGAACCTTCATGCCCGTAGGAAACGGCAATTTTCACACTGGAAACCCGGTGGTTTACTGCCAAATCTTTTTGCAGTTCAACCGTCTGAACCGTCTCCTCCTCATCACCTACAATGCCATACTGCTCACCATTGATAACATTATAGGATTCCGTAGGCTCATGGTAAATAAAATCGTATTTTCCCGTTACTTCATCCGTAGAATACCCTTCTTCCGAAAGAGTTTCACCGGAATACTCATAAGGTGCCGCTACCAGCCAGCCGTCTTCATTTACAAACATCTGATGAACACGAAGCTGGTGAGTCTCCACCTTTCCGGTATTGGACTGAAAACGCGTGTGGTAAACAAGATAAATTTTTCCGTCGTCATCGACAAACGCCGAATTATGTCCTTGTGCCACCTGTACTTGGGATATACCGGACATCTGGTAACTTCCAAATATTTTCACACCGAGATTTGTCTTCTTCATATCCTCTGATTTCGTACAAATCGGCGATTCTCCATTCTGGTCAACATAAGGACCGGTAATACTCTTTGAACGATAAATTCGTATCTGATATCCTTCAATCGCACTGAGTCCGGCATAGGACATAAACAAATACCAGTAGTCCCCAGCTTTCATCAGGTAGCTTGCCTCACCTGAGTTGTAATGTCCTCCGGCAATTTTATAGCCAAGATAAGCATCCGACACATCCAGCTTTGTCTCATAAGTCGTATCATAATCACGAAGTCCCGTTGTCTTATCCAGTTTCAACATATAAATACCGGCAGACCAAGAACCGTAAGACATATAAAGGTCTCCATTTTCATCGTATTTCACACTTGGATCAATCGCATTGATACAACTGTTGGAAGTGTTGGCATATCTGGACAGGTCAGCATTTTCACCCAAAACCTTATAAACGTCTGTTTTTGATAAATCCGGCGGCGTCTTTGGATTGTTCATGCCGGAATACACAACAATTCCTTTGTACTCGTAAGGACCTTCAATATCATCCGCTGTCAAAAGACAGATGGAAGAACACCAGTTATCTCCATCAATACTCATGTACATACACCATTTGTTCATTGTGTCATTCCATATAACATCCGGTGCCCACATATAGCCGCTGAGATTTCCATTTGGAGTAGCCGCCTTGGCATACGCCCACGGCTCAGCAAAAAGCTCGTTATAATCAGTGTTAATATTGTTCGAAAAACGTTCCCAGTGAATCAAATCCGTAGATTTTGCAAAAGCAAGGTGAGAACCGAACACATAATAAGTTCCCGTCTTTGGGTCTTTTACAACCGAAGGGTCATGTACTGATACACGAGGCAGATAATCGTCATTTGTCACATTTCCTTCTTCCTCTTCCGCCTCTACCGTAACAGCCGGAACAGCCGCATAAGACAGCGTTGCTCCGAGAAGAGCAAGAATTACAAAAATGGACGCTCCGGTCTTTGTGACCTTCTTCGGAGAAACTTTTTTACGGATAATAAAGATTACAAGTCCAATCAAAACAAGTGCTACAACAACGATAAGAATCAGTACCGGTACAGTAAAATAACTGGACATCACAATGTCCCCCTTTTCGTCCGCTGCCACAACAGCAGACAGAGAAAACTCCTTTGTCTCTCCCGCAGCCAGTGAATCTACCGTCTGTGACACCTGACCGGAGGTAACTGAATATTTTGCCGGAAGGGTATAGTCAACCTGAACATTTGTCATGGCATACTCGTTCGTATTCGTTACCGATACGGTAATGTTTGCCGTATCCCCTTCCCGGTAATTCTTTTTGTCTGCCTTTGTAGTGATTTTAATGCCGCTTGCATCTGACGAATCACTCAATGTCTCCTCTGTACTCTTTTGTTCTTCTGCATTGGCGGTAGCGGTCACCCCCAGACCGGCAGCCAGCATTAGCAGAAAAACCATGCTGAAAATAATTTTTCTCATTCCTTTTTTTCCTCCTAAAATATTTTAGTAAATAAACACAGCCTCTCGATAGCTGGTCATGTCATAAATCGTCTTTGCGTCTGTCGGCGAAAGATTGATACAACCATGGGAGCCTCTTGTCTTGTACATATCTTTTGTCCAACTGGACCATGGCTGCCATGTAGCCGGATGGAATCCGGTACCCGTCCATGTGATTCGTACCCAGTTAGTAACCGGAGTTTTGTAATCTGCCCCGGTCAGGGTGTACGCTTCCCTATGCTCCTTGATGAAGTAGGCTCCGGTCGGTGTTGTTCTTCCCTGCACCGGACGTCCGGTTATGCAACGACACTTAAAAGCTACCTTTCCCTTTCGGAACACATACACCATCTGGTCGCTAATCGATATCTCCGTATAATTCTCTGTATCCCAGTCTACGGCAAAATTCTCATAATCTTTTTGGTACGCCGTATTGAGGTAATTTACTTTTTTCTTAATGGTAATCGCCTTTTTGTTTTCCTTGGTTGGATTCTCTATATATTGATTGATGGTTTCCGAGTCAATTTCTTGTTTCAAAGCCTTTTTCGCCTGTTTAAGCGTCTTCTCGTAATCTAACTGCCAGCCATAGTCACCGCCTTTTATCTTCACATTTTTCCCAGTGTGTGATTTAATCGTCCTTGTCTTGCCTACAGTTTTATATTTCAGGCAGAACGCCTCAACCCAGTCAGCAATAGCATCATTGTCATATTTCACTTTTCCATTTTTATAAGTAATCCACTTTGAAATCTGGACTGGTGTAATCTGTTCTTTTACACCTTCCCCCATATTCCACGTGATGTATCGCAGGGCCACATTATTGTACGCCTCTATCGTATCTTGAATTTCCTGACTTTCTGAAGTAATCTCCGGTGTCTCATAGACATCCTTCTCCTCCAGATTCAGTTCTTTTCCCGCCTGCTGCAATGTATCCTCCACAGCAGTATAAAAAGCATCTTTCTTCAACTTATTACCTTGAGATTCCTCCACACATACATAGCGTTTCTCTTCTTTGGAAAAGGACACCTTCGCCGACACCGGCTTTTCCACCTTGTAATCATCACTTCCGGCAATCAGCTCCGATTTTTTTAAAATGCTCTCTAATTTGTCCTTGTCATAACTGACATCATAACTCAGTTCATAATCTGATGTGCCGAAAAACAAAGGTGCCAATCCTTCATGCTGGCTTTCAAACGTTTCGTCAATCTCAGAGCCAACATCAAAATTATAATCAATGTCGTCTCCTTCCACCGTCAAGCTGCCATTATTCCGCCCATTGATGGTAAGCGAATAATCACGATTCGACTCAATCAACATCTGTCTGGAGTCCTCCAGTGTCATTCCCGACACATCCACGCCATTGATTATCGTAGTTTTATACCAGCGTTTTCCATAATATGTACTGTGAACAAGAAAAGCCGCCACAAGTCCCGCTATGATGACAACAGCAGCAATTCCCAGCACAAAGGGAAGGTAATTTCTTTTTTCCTTCTGACCTGTCATTTTTTAAATCCTCTTTTCTATTACTTGTTATACCTTACAAAAGGTCATGGTAACAATCACACAATAATTTTGTGCACTTGTCATATCCCAGTTTGTCACTGTTCAATATCATGTCGTAAATTTGCGGGTCCATCCAGTCCTGTTTCGTAAAGCAATAGAAATAATCTTTTCTTCTTTTGTCCGTCTGTCCGACATGTCGCTCTGCACGGCTTTTCGTAAGATTATCACTTGTCATAATATGACTTACACGAAAATCCTTCGGTGCCGTCACAAACACACTCAACATACTCACATCAGCCGACTCCAAAATATAATCGGCACAACGTCCGATAATAACGCAATCCTCCTCCTGAGTAAAATTCAAAATCAAATCCCGCTGCAACTGAAAAATAGTAGCCGTCGCCGGTTTCTCTTTTTCAACATTTTCATTTCCCTCACACCGCAGACGATAAAATGCTTTGTTCGTCGCTCTTTCATCCGCCCGGAGAAAACTCTTAATTCCCTTCGAGTCGTGAAGGTCACCGTACTCCAGTGCCATATCTAATAAATTGTGGTCATAGTAGCCGATTCCCAGTTCATCCGCTACCATTTTCCCGATAATGTGACCACCACTACCACATAAACGATTAATACATATTACTTTGTGTGACATATCTGTGCCTCCCTCTTTCCTAACTGTTTATTTTATTATATAAATCTCACCGTTCATTTTAACATTTTTCATACATTCTCGTCAATCCATAATGAATAATTACTAAAAAAAGGTTACTATTCACGGTATATAAAATATAAAATTCCGTTCGTCGTGCTTGCACGTAAGATACGGTTTTTTATATTTTTATATACCTGTGAAACAGGAACCGCCCCCAAATGAGCAAAGTTAGCTCCGTAAGGAGCGAGAAAGAGTGCGTAAAGCACTCGGCTTTGCGAATGTCGGCGGTGCCGTGAATAGTATCATGAAATGTTATTATTCGAGGAGTTACAAGATGACAAATAGCACATAGCACAATGTAATACTAGAAAAACACGCCGCTTACAAATATCTCGATTCCGATGGCAATGAGAATAACGCCACCCAGTATCTCTGCTTTGTTGGAAAATTTCATTCCAAATTTTTTCCCAATCACCAATCCTGCCATACTGATGAAAAAAGTGACAACGGCAATAATCAAAGAACAGACAAGTGCCATCAGCCAGTTATAATCGGCAATTGTAAAGCCCACAGACAGTGCGTCAATCGAGGTGGCGACTCCCTGCACCAAAAGACCGCCGACTCCCACTGCGGTTTTACCCTCTTCTCCCTCTTTATCGGCAATCCCTTCCAGCAACATTTTCCCGCCGATAAACAAAAGTAAAAGCAAGGCAATCCATGGGATGAATTTCTCAAACACTCTGAAATATTCCAGAATTGTATGGACGCAAATCCAGCCTGTCATAGGCATTAACGCCTGAAAAAAGCCAAACGTACCCGCTATGCCGCACATTTTCTTTTTTTTCATTCCTGCCTCATGCAGTCCATTTGCCAAAGATACCGAAAAGGCATCCATCGCCAACCCCACTCCCAGCAGAACACTATTGACAAAAAACATTAAATCCCATTTCATAAAAATCTCCTCTGGCTCTTTCTTTCGTCTCGTATTTTAACAATTTAAGGTTTTAACCTTAAATAAAAAACAAAAGAGCCATGATAAACATGACTCTTCCACTTTCTAAGCGCGAGACGGGACTCGAACCCGCGGCCCCAACCTTGGCAAGGTTGTGCTCTA
>CAZFHT010000016.1:0-25730 GCA_964518785.1 uncultured Eubacterium sp. | reverse complement strand
TGTTTATATTTTTTACCCGAACCGCATGGACACGGGTCATTTCTTCCAACCTTCTCTGACTTGCGAACTACCGGTGCATTCGCAGAATCGTCTTTGTTCGTTCCGGTAACCTTTGCCACCTGCTCACGCTCTACTTTTTCTTCAATGCGAACGTGCATCAGCATACGAACCGTTTCCTCACGAATGGATTCGGTCATTTCGGTGAACATATCATAACCCTGCAATCGGTACTCGACAACCGGGTCTCTCTGTCCAAATGCCTGCAAGCCGATTCCCTGACGCAACTGGTCCATGTCGTCAATGTGATCCATCCAGCGGCTGTCTGTCGCCTTCAAAAGAACGACACGCTCTACCTCTCGAATCTGCTCCTCGCTAGGGAATTCAGCCTCTTTGCTCTCGTAAATCGCCATTGCCTCATCCTGCAAGTCCTCAATCAGCTGTTTCTTTGTGATTCCCTCAAATTTATCCCGGTCAAACACTACCGGTTTCACCGGAATCATAGGAATCAGAATCTCATTTAATTCCTCCAGATTCCATTCCTCCGGGAGCTGGTCGTCACCAATCACTGTATTTACATACTTATCCACCAACTGGTTAATCATGCTGACAATGTCATCCCGCATATTGTCGCCGTCTAATACTTTGCGGCGTTCTGCGTAAATAATCTCACGCTGCTCGTTGTTAATTTGGTCATACTCCAGCAGGTTTTTACGAATACCATAGTTATTGCCCTCAATCTTTTTCTGTGCGCGCTCGATTGCCTTACTCAGCATTTTGTGCTGAATCTGCTCTCCTTCCTCCATGCCCAGAGAATTAAACATATCCATCAAATTCTGAGAGCCGAACAGACGCATCAAATCATCCTCCAGAGAAATGTAAAACTTCGATTCTCCCGGGTCACCCTGACGTCCGGCACGTCCTCGGAGCTGGTTGTCGATACGTCTTGACTCATGACGCTCAGTACCGATAATCTTCAAACCACCTAATTCCTTCACGCCCTCGCCAAGTTTAATATCCGTACCACGTCCTGCCATGTTTGTGGCAATCGTCACAGCCCCTTCCAATCCGGCGTCTGCTACAATTTCTGCCTCCATTTCATGGAACTTCGCATTCAACACTTTGTGCGGTACACCACGCTTTTTCAAAAGCTGGGACAATTCCTCTGACGCCTCAATCGTAATCGTGCCAACCAGTACTGGCTGTCCCTTCTCATGACTTGCCACAATCTCATCCACAATGGCATTTAATTTTTCTCGTTTCGTCTTGTATACGGAATCCTCCAAATCAATACGCTGTACCGGAAGATTTGTAGGAACCTCCACAACGTCCATTCCATAAATCTCTCGGAACTCTTTTTCCTCGGTCAATGCCGTACCAGTCATACCACATTTCTTGTCGTACTTATTGAAAAAGTTCTGGAAGGTAATGGTAGCCAGTGTCTTACTCTCACGTTTTACCTGTACATGCTCCTTCGCCTCAATCGCCTGATGAAGACCGTCTGAATAACGTCTGCCCGGCATAATACGTCCGGTAAATTCATCTACAATCAAAACCTGATTGTCCTTTACCACATAATCTTTATCCAAATGCATCAGTGCATGAGCCCGCAGCGACAGGTTTACACAGTGCTGTATTTCCAGATTTTCCGGGTCTGCCAGATTTTCCAGATGGAAAAACCGTTCAACCTTCTTAATACCCTGTGCCGTAAGGTTAACCGTCTTTTCTTTTTCATTGGCAACGTAATCTCCGGTTTCCTCACTGTCCTCCTGCATTAAAATATCCATTTTGGACAGTTCCTTTTCTGTTCCTTTTTTCAACTGACGTACCAGATTATCACAAGCCTCATAAATTTTCGTGGATTTGCCGCTGGAACCGGATATAATCAACGGCGTTCTCGCCTCGTCAATCAATACCGAGTCCACCTCATCCACAATAGCATAATGAAGGTCTCTCTGTACTAACTGTTCCTTGTAAATCACCATGTTATCACGAAGATAGTCAAATCCCAGCTCGTTGTTCGTAGCATAGGTGATGTCACAATTGTATGCCTCTCTACGGGCATCGTTGTCCATGTTATTCAAAATCACACCGACGGTCAATCCAAGAAACTCATGAATTTGTCCCATCCACTCCGCATCACGCTTTGCCAGATAGTCATTAACGGTGACAATATGCACACCTTTTCCCTCCAAAGCGTTCAAATATGCCGGCAATGTGGATACTAATGTCTTACCTTCACCAGTACGCATTTCCGTGATACGTCCCTGATGAAGAATCACGCCGCCGATTAACTGTACACGAAAATGACGAAGACCAATTGTTCTCTTTGACGCCTCTCTCACTACAGCGTATGCCTCCGGGAGAATACTGTCCAGTGTCTCTCCCTTCGCCAGTCTTTCCTTAAATTCTTCTGTTTTACCCTTTAATTCCTCATCTGAAAGTTTTTCCATATCCGGCTCTAACGCCTCGATTTTATCTACGATAGGAATCACTCTTTTGACCTCACGCTCACTGTGAGTTCCGATGATTTTACCTAATAATCCCATTTCTTCACTCTCCATTGTTATTCATTGCCATGGGGTACGATTACTACCCCACGCTATTTTAACATTAGTTGGTGGGAGTTTCAACCTTTATCTTGAGAAAATACTATTTCTTTACTTTGTCCGTATTTCATGAAAAAAGAAGTTCGACCCAAATGAATCGAACTTCTTTTTTTCTCTAATTAATTATCAACTCAATCAATACTCTGGTTCAATCAAACCGTATGTATTGTTCTTACGTTTATAAACTACATTTACCTCATCGGTTTCTCCATTGCGGAATACGAAGAAACTATGCCCCAGCAACTCCATCTGTACACAAGCCTCTTCCGGGTCCATCGGTTTCATCGCAAATTTCTTTGAACGGATAATCTCGATTTCTTCTTCGTCATATACATCTTCATCAATGAACGCCTTGCTCAACTGAGCTGCATTCTGCTCTTTGTCAATCAGCTTATTCTTATACTTGCGAAGCTGTCTCTCAATCACTTCTTCCACAAGGTCAATGGAAACGTACATATCTGTACTGGTTTCCTCTGCACGAATAATGCTGCCCTTCATCGGGATGGTAACCTCAATCTTCTGACGATTTTTCTCTGTGCTCAATGTAACATGAACCTCTGTAGAGCTGTTAAAATACCGTTCCAGCTTGCCAATCTTCTCCTCCACTGCTGAACGTAAGCCCTCTGTTATATCGATGTTTCTGCCACTGATTACTAAATTCATAATGCTCAGCTCCTTTGCCCATAAGTTTCAAGCAAAATCCTAGGATTTCCCCTGTAGGTTTATTATACAACAAATCACTCTTTGGGGCAATAGAAATTTTGCTTGAGATTTCCGTATTTCCCTTTAATAGTTCCTGCTTCATGGGTGCAATAAAAATGCGAAACACCTTTCTTACGTGCAAGCACGACGAATGGTGTTTCGCATTATCATTAACCGTAAATAGTAACCTTTAATTTTTAATTTAACACGCGGCGGGCACAGTATGGTGTACGGTAATACATATTGCTTGTAGTAATGCCGACTTTCGGATTACTTGCGTGTACAACTCGTCCATTTCCAATACACAGTGCCACATGGTTGACTCTTCCACCGCTGGAATAGAAAATCAGGTCACCTGCTCTTGCCTCTGACACGCTAATCTTTTTGCCGACTCCAGACTGCTCGCCTGATGTACGAGGCAGGCTGATACCGAATTTCTTAAATACTGACATGGTAAATCCGGAACAATCCGTACCATTTGTCAAGCTTGTTCCACCATAAACATATGGATTGCCGACAAACTGCAAAGCGTAGGATGCGATTGCAGAACCATCTCCACTTCCCAATGCACTTCCGCCGGAACCATCGCTGTCACTACTGGAGCTGCCACTTGCTCCACCGCCCCCTTCACTGGAACCGGAGCTGCTGGAACTACTGGAGCCGCCGCCTCCGTTACTGGAGGATGAAGAACCGCTCTTTCCGCCACTTCCTGAGCTGGAACTCTTACTGCTTGAACTACTACTCTTGCTGCTGGAACTACTGGAACTGCTTGAACTCTTGTTGCTCGAACTACTGGAGTTACTGGAACTGCTCGAACTGCTTGAGCTGCTCGATACTGATTTCTGTTCCTCTTCTGCCGCCGCTTTCGCCGCTGCTTTTCTTCGCTCTTCCTCTCGTTCTTCTTCGATAGACACCGCTTTTTTGAACTGAACGGATATTTTCACATAATCCTTCAATACATAACCTGTTGTGTCACCGTCCACGCGAATTTTTACCCACTCATCTTCTTCCTTCAGAACTTCGTAACTCTCATCCTCCGGAAGTAAGGTTACAATCGTACAATCGGTATTTTTTTCTTCTCGAACTCTCAAGGTTTCAGTAGTAACTGTCGCCCATTTTGTTCCAAAATCGTCAATCAGCTTTTCTGCACTGTAACCGATTGCCAGATAGTCTTTCATAATATATCCGCTGACAGAACCTGACTTAATCTTTACCCAGTCACCTTCTGTCTTCACAATAGTAGCTGCACTTCCACGATATAATTTACCAACAATCTCTGCATCGGTATTTGGTTTCTTGCGAATGTTTACATAGTCAGCCGCAATCGAAATACCTACATTGGCATATTCTGATTCCGGTTTTGGTGTAGCTGTCGCTGTTGCCTCGGTAGTCGGCTCCGGCGTCGCTCCATCAACCGCTGTACCACTGATGGCGGAACCCGTACTGCTGCCATCTGAATTACTCGTGTTATTTGTATCATCAAATGCTACAATCGCCTCCGGATCCGACTGGCTCACTCCTGCCTGTGCGGAGCAATATTGATCTAGTGTATATGACATGCCGGCCAACTCAGTCTCTGTACCCATCGTTGTGGACGTAGAGACGACGTAACGGCCAAACACACAAAAGGACAAAACAAGACCTGTACCGCATATTGCTCTGACCACTTTTTTTCGTTGCATGTGTTTCCCTCCAACTGATTATCTAAGTATTTTACATAAATTGTTACAAAATTATTAACGATATGTTACAGTATAGCAACAAAATAGTGGAATGTCAACTCAAAAAATTCTACAAGGATTGAACACTTTCCCAGCGTTACTATTTAAGTTTTATCCCCTGTTCCGTAATTTCTATTTTCTTCTTTTTCAGCAGTCTTCCCAACGCCCGCTTAAATGCCGCCTTGCTTATTTGAAATTCCCGTTTAATAATTTCCGGCGATGTCTTATCATGGAATGGAAGAAATCCTCCTGCCTTCTCCAGACGCTCTAATATGCGTTCCGCATCCACTCCCATCTGAACTTTGACTTTTTCCTGAAGGCTGAGTGTCAGTTTTCCCTCTTCAGTCACTGCCTTTACCCTTCCGTCAATTTCCTCACCAACGCGAAATTCTCTGGCTATCTCATTGTGGGGAATCAATGCCGAATAGCGGTCGTCCACCGCCACAAATACACCAAAGCTGTCTGTAATTTCATAAACTCTCCCATGAACATGGTCGCCCTTCTGATACCCGCTGTCACATGAAAGGTAATCGTACACCCGCATCGTAGCACAGAGGCGGTCGCTTTTATCTACATACAAAGCTGCCAATACGGTGTCTCCCACCCGGACTTTTGCGGTCTGCTCCTTAAATGGAAGAAAGAGGTCCTTTGCCAGTCCCCAATCCAAAAATGCTCCTATTTTGGTGACGTCGGTTACTTGCAGTGCCGCCACCTCGTGTAAACAAAGCCGCGGAACCATCGTGGTAGCAATCAGACGGTCCTCGGAATCTTTATAAAGAAAAACTTCAATCGTGTCTCCTTTTTCCATCCCCGCAGGCACCTGATTATTTGGCAGCAACACTTCCAAATCCCGGTATTCTCCCGAACCCAGATAGACACCAAATTTACTTTTTTTCAACATATAAAGTTTCGCTGTCGTCCCCAATAATTTCTGTTCTGTTGTCATGCTTTTCTCCATTTTCGTTCCTCGCCTTCCAATATGTCTGTCCTTACATTCTCACTGCCGCACATATGAACGTGTGCTTTCTCGCCTCTACAAGGTTCACAGTGTTCATCCGGGAACTGTTCCGAGAGACCACCTCCTTGTATTCGCACTGCCGCACGCACATATTGTGCGTGCTTTCTCGCTCCTTGCGGAGCTAACAGTGCTCATCAGGAGGCGGTTCCTCTGTTCGAGGATTTACAAGACACCGACAGCACTATTTTCGTGCAAGCACGACAAGTACTGTCGTTATCTTGTAACCCTCTGAACAGTAACTTTTACAACAAGTATACTATTTTTCTATAAAAAAAACTAGTGAATTCTGTGAAACTTTGCGTTATACTATGATAAGAAATCTAAGAAAGGTGTGATATTTAAATGAAAAAAATTATTTCTACTAATCAGGCTCCCGCAGCCATCGGACCATACTCACAGGCGATTGAGGTAAATGGTTTTCTCTTTACCTCCGGCGTAATTCCGATTGTCCCTTCTACCGGAGAGCTTGTTCAAGGCGGCATTGAGGAGCAGGCTGACCAGGCAATCGGTAATCTGGTCGCTCTGATTAAAGCAGCCGGAGCAGATGTGAACAATACGGTAAAAACAACTGTATTCATCAAGAATATGGACGATTTCGGAAAAATAAATGAGATTTATTCTAAATATTTTACCACAGATTGTCCAGCACGTTCTTGCGTTGAAGTGGCAAGACTTCCAAAAGACGTATTGATTGAGATTGAGGCTGTCGTAGCCAAATAATACACAGAATTCTCTAAGAAAAAAACGCCCCTTTCGTGAGTATCCGTTACTCCACAAGGGGCGTTCTTCTTAATGCGAAACCATTAGTTATCCAAAAATCTCATTTTGTTGTGTGTACTGCGTCTTTCGTGATGTTCCGGCTCCGGTTTTCTATTTAACCCGGCCGCATTGCCTAGTCCCATCGCCAGTTTCTGCCTGCATGCCTCACAGTAACGTCCCGTTTTAATCGTTTTTCCACAGCTCTCACAAGGAAGACCGATTGGTGAATCATCCGAGAACACCAGTCTCTCCTCTCGAACCCAACGCTTAATCTGAGAAATGCTGACGTCCATTTCCTCTGACAACGTTTTAATTTCTATATCCGGGTGCTCCCGCACATATTTTTTTACTTCCACAAATTTGTCTTCTGCCTTTTTCCGGCAGGCAGGACAAATCGGCTGACCGGAAATATAGTTAAATAATTTTCCACAACTCCTGCACGTGCTTATTTCCATTGCAATCCCTCCTCATGTTATGTTCTTTTATGGTAGCATTGGTGCCTGATAAATATGAAGAATCTTTCCCCATTTTCTCAACCAGAATCCTCGCCGATGCATAAGCAAAGGGAGAATATTTGAAAATCCCCTGTCCGTTTCAGGGCTTTTGCACATTCCTCCAAAGTGGAGCCGGTTGTGTAAATGTCGTCTACCAGAAGGATTCTTGTATAGCCGGATAATTGTTCCCGGTATTTTTCATTTGTGCAAAATACATTTTTCAGGTTTTTTCTCCGCTGTCGGTCATTCAACGCTTTTTGCGGACTGGTATTCTGCCGCCGCAAAAGGGCGTCCTCCAGCACCGGAACCCCCAGTTCTCTTCCCAGATGTTCTGCCAGATAAGTCGCTTGATTAAAGCCGCGAAACCACTCCTTGCGCCAATGTAACGGCACCGGGATAATGCACTGGATTTTCTTTTCCCGAATCCAGCTCCCCCGCCTTCTCAACATTTCCCCCGCATAAAAATCACCATCCGCAAGGCAGCCTTGATATTTAAAATCTGCCATTGCTTTCTTCATTTTATCCGTATAAAGCCAGAGTGCCCTTCCTTGAACGAGCAGACTCTCCTTTTGCTCACAATCATGGCAAAGTTCTTGTCTGACGTAAGGAATCGGTTTCCCACAATGCTTGCATAACGGTTCTGTTACCATCGGCAGCTTTTTCCTGCACTGTTCACATACGCCTCTTTCATTCCGCATCAAAATGCTGTCACACAGCGCACATTTACTTGGAAAAAGAATGTTGAGCACATCCATATTTACTCCCCCTTTTATCCCATCTACACTCCTTTGATAATTATACCAAATTTTTACTTGTTTTGCACCCTATTTTTTTCTTGAATTTCACATATTCTTTCTTTCAGTGAGGAATATCTGAGCTGCTCTGTCTTATTATGTATCATATCCAGCACCGTTTCTCTGCTTCCCACAATCGTAACGCACTTTTTCCCTCTGGTGACAGCAGTGTATAAAATATTCCGGTTCATAAGCGGTCTTGGACCGGCTAACAGCGGCAAAACAACTGCCGGATATTCACTTCCCTGAGATTTGTGGATGGTAATGGCGTATGCCAAATCCAATTCATCCCAGTTTCCTTGCGGGTAAGATACGTATTTTTCATCATCAAAGCAGACGGTTATTTCCTTGCTAAAGGTATCAATCTCCGAAATCACGCCGCAGTCTCCATTGAACACTCCGGTTCCTTCCTCCACTATCATCTGATTGTAACCCCGTATCTCCCATTTTATCTGATAATTATTTTTCATCTGCATTACCTTATCTCCCTGACGGAACAGAACACCATGGCTTTCCACCTGTGCTTTTTCCGGGCTTTCCGGGTTCAGATACCTTTGCAGAATCTCATTGCAGCGGTACACTCCCAGTTCTCCCTTTTTCATAGGCGTCAATACCTGCACATCAAAAGGGGTGCAATCCGTATACTTCGGCATTTTATCCCGGACAAGCCAGAGCATTACCTCCAGTACGCCATGGCTGTCCTCTCGTTTCAGACAGAAAAAATCTTTGCTGTCATTGTCCAGAGAAATCTCCTCACCGTCATTGATTCGGTGGGCGTTTACGATAATGTCACTCTCTGCCGCCTGCCGGAAAATGCGGGACAGTTTCACCACATTAAAGCAGTGGGATTTAATAATATCCTTCAACACATTGCCCGGTCCCACACTGGGAAGCTGGTTCACGTCTCCCACAAGAATAAGCCTTGTCCCCACCGAAACTGCTTTCAAAAGGCTGTGAAAGAGGAAAATGTCCACCATCGACATCTCATCTATAATAAGCACATCTGTCTCCAAAGGATTCCACTCATTTCTGCCAAACAACTCCTGCTGATTTTTATCTTCGCCATTGTCATTTTCCAGCATAGAACCGTTGTATTCCAAAAGTCGGTGTATCGTCTGTGCCTCATAGCCGGTCGCCTCCGACATTCGTTTAGCGGCTCTCCCGGTAGGCGCCGCCAGAAGAATTTCCAGCCCCTCCTCCCGAAGACAGCGGATAATCATATTTATCGTAGTCGTTTTTCCGGTACCGGGACCACCCGTAATAATCAGCAGACCGCTGTTCATTGCCTCTCGCACTGCGGTTCTCTGCTGGTCGTCCAACTCCAGTTCCTGCTCTTTTTCCAATCGCTGTATTTGTTCATCATATCCCACTTTCTGACGCCCCATGGACACATTCAAATCAAACAGCATCCGGGCACAGTTCATTTCCGAATAATACAAAGTCGGCAAATAGACATCCCTCTCTTTTGTGATAATAATGCTTTTATCGGATTCCATGGACTCCAGTACGTCCATCAGCAGCTCAGGGGAAACCTCCAGACGGTATACACATTCCTTCAAAAGGAGTTCCTCCGGCATATACACGTATCCGTTCAGAGTGCCGCCATTTAGCACATAGAAAATTCCCGCCCGCACTCTCTCCGGAGAATTTAGGGCAAAGCCGGACTTTCTGGCAATTTCATCCGCAATTTTGAATCCCACACCGCTGATATCCTCTGCCAGTTGATAAGGATTTTTTTGGACAATTTCATACAGCTCTCTGCCATATGCTTTATAAATTTTCACCGCCAGTTGATTAGAAATTCCGTATTTTTGCAGAAAAATCATGGCATCACGCATTTCCCGTTTTTCCTCAAACTGCATGGAAATTGCCATTGCTTTTTTTTCGCTGATTCCCTTTACCTCCGCCAAACGCTCCGGCTGTTTTTCAATGATAGAAAAGGTGTCCCCGCCAAATTTATCCACAATTCTTTTTGCCAGACCGCCCCGGATTCCCGCTATTGCACCAGACGAAAGATACCGCAGCATGGCGATTTCGTTATCCGGTTCACTGACTTCATAGGATATAACCTTCAGCTGCTCCATGTATACCTGATGGTGAACGATTTCGCCCTGTACCCGAACATACTCCCCTTCATTGATAAAAGGAATCGTTCCAACACAAGTCTCGTTTTCTCCTTCTCCATTCTCCAATTCAAATACGGTATACCCATTTTCCTCGTTGCGAAAAATAATGTGGGATACGTAGCCTTTTCTCTCTTCCATTTTCGTTGTAGCCTCCAAATTGAAAAGAGGCGAGGTCAAAAGACTTCGCCTTCTCTTTATCAAAAATTTTTTAAGATTCGGTAGAGACGCTCTCACCGGAATTACTCTTGATGGATTCATACAACTTTTCGGCAATGCCAAATCCCTGTCCATTATTCACCATTTGGTTTGTAATGTCCTGAAGGTAAGTATCCGAAAACGTATCCAGATACTCACTGCCGCTGCTGTCGTCATCCTCGTCGTCTTCAGTAAGTGCTTTCGCCGCCTCTTCCATTTCCTTGTACATCTGCTCCAGCATGTAAGCCTCAAACTGCTTGCAAGCCTCCAGTGTTTCTTCATCATCACTGGCACTCTGAATGGTGCTGGTGAGTTTGTCTGCCGCTGCACTGGTAGCGTCAGTAGAGTAATTCGTCAAATATGTATTGTCAATTGAAACTGCCATCACATTATCCCCCTTGATTTATTGTAAATGTAAAGTTACTGTTATTGCTGCTAACATCGTTACTAACATCGTTACTGTTCAGAGAACCTGCCCCGCATTCGCACTTCGCACACTAAAACGTTATACGAAGCGCTCATTCGGGGGGGCGGTTCCTCTGTTCGAGGAGTTACAAGATGTATATAGAGCTTTGACGTGCAAGCACGTCAGCCGGCTCTATATACACTTGCAACCCTCTGAACAGTAACTCTATGAGCGAAGGTTGTTGGCCTGCTGCAGCATCTCATCCGAGGCAGTTATGGCTTTTGAATTCATTTCATAAGCCCTCTGTGCGATAATCATGTTTACCATCTCGTCTGCCGCCTGAACATTCGAACTTTCCAAATATCCGGAAACAATCTTGGAATTAAGGTCGTTTGCGGTATAAATCGTAGCCTGACCGGACGCCTCGGATTGCAGATAATTCGAACCGGAGGATTTATCCAGTCCGCCCGCATTCGGGAAGTAAGCCAATCCAATTTGAATACCGATATTCTGCTGGTTATTATTCGCATCCGGATAAGTCAGATTTCCGTACTGGTCTACTGCCAGATTTGATGACTTGTATGTAGCAGGAAAAGTAATCGGCTGTCCGTTCGTGTCCAGCACAGGATTACCGCTGCTGTCCGTCAGTGCAAGTCCGGTAGACGTAACCGCCACATTAAAGTGACCATTTCTCGTATATGCCGTAGAACCGTCACTCAACTGCACCATAAAAAATCCGTCTCCCTCAATGGCATAGTCGAACTCGCCATTTGAGGCATTCAACGCACCTTGGGTAAAATCAGAAGAAATCGAACCCACTCTGGTTCCCAATCCTACCTGCGCACCCACCGGCTTTGGTTCTCCGGTTGTTGTATATGAATTTTTCTGTAAATTCTGATAAATCAATGTTTTAAAATTTGCTGCCTGTGTTTTATATCCCGTCGTGTCAATATTAGATAAGTTGTTCGCGATGGTATCCAGATTGGTCTGCTGTCCAATCATTCCACTGGCCGCCGTCCATAATGAACGCATCATAATGGCGCCACCTCCTAAATCTCAAAAACCTAGCCTAATTTTCCTACTTGGTTCACTGCACTATCCAACATAGAGTCATAAGACTTAATCAACTTCTGATTTGCCTCATAAGCTCTCGTTATAGTAATCATATCGACCATTTCCTTCACAACATTAACATTTGACTGCTCAGTATATCCTTGTAGGACTTCCGCAGCAGCATCTTTTGTGGTCGCTCCGTCCACCGGCTCATACATCGTATCACCGTATTTCTCTAAATAATCGTAGTCCTCGAAGTCTACAATTTTCAGTGTATCAATTACTTTTCCGTCTGCGGTAATCGTACCGTCTGCCGATATTGTCACCGATTTGGCAGATGGATCAATATTAATGTCTCCGCCCTGTCCTTGAACAGCATTTCCGTCAGCGTCCACCAGCAGACCGTCCTTTGTGAGATGGAACTGTCCGTTTCTCGTGTACCGGGTGTGGGTTTCTCCGCTTTTATCGGTAACATTTACCGTAAAAAAGCCATTTCCGCTTAACGCCAAATCATACGTTCCCCCGGTCTCCCGAACAGACCCTTGGGAATAATCGGTATATACTTCTCCAACCTTCACACCAAGACTCATCTTGCCAATCGACTCGTTATGATACGCCGCAGAGCCGTCTCGAATCTTAATTGCCAGCACCTGATTAAATGCCTGACTGCTGACTCGCTCATCTTTGTAGCCGATGGAATCCGAATTCGCCATATTGTTGGATACAACATCCAGACGCTTTTGCTCATTCACCATCCCTGTCCATGCTGTATAAAGACCTCGTAACATGTAATCCCTCCTTCTGCCAATTCCTGCTCCGGTTTAGTCCACTGCCCCGCTGGCATTACCGCCAAGGAACTCAACATACTTTCCGGTTCCGATGGCAACTGCCGTCATCGGTTCTTCCGCAGTCATTGTCGTAATTCCGGTCTTGGATTCAATCAATTCCTCCAAGCCATACAATAAACTTCCGCCACCTGTGAGTACAATCCCCCTGTCTGCAATATCTGCCGCTAACTCCGGTGGTGTTTTCTCCAGTACACTGTGCACTGCCTCCACAATCTGGAAGGTGGTGTCCTTCAATGCCTCCTCTGTCTCTTCGGATGTGACGGTAATGGTCTTTGGCAGACCAGTAACGAGGTTACGTCCTCGAACGTCAATGGAAACACTTTCCGGCCGCGGATAAGCAGAGCCGACACGAATCTTAATGTCCTCTGCTGTTCTCTCACCAATCAACAAATTGTGTTTTTTTCTCATGTAACGAACAATCGCCTCGTCAAAATCGTCTCCGGCGATTTTTATGGACGCACTGACAACAGTACCTCCAAGGGAAATAACGGCAATATCAGACGTACCGCCGCCAATATCTACTATCATGTTTCCGCAAGGTCTGGAAATGTCAATGCCGGCACCAATTGCCGCTGCAATCGGCTCTTCAATAATCTTTACATCTCTTGCCCCAGCCTGAAAAGCTGCGTCCTCAACTGCCTTGCGCTCTACTTCTGTCACTTGACTTGGCACACAAATACTAATCAATGGTTTACGGAATCTCTGCTTTCCTACTGCCTTCTGAATGAAGTATTTCAGCATTTTCTGCGTAACGGTATAATCAGAAATCACGCCTCGTCTCAATGGACGAACTGCCACGATGTTTCCCGGAGTACGTCCAAGCATCAGACGTGCCTCTTCACCAATCGCCTTAATCCGGTTGGTATCGCGGTCAAAAGCAACCACACTCGGCTCTTTTAAAACAACGCCCTTTCCTTTTACATATACCAGTATACTAGCTGTACCCAAATCGATTCCTATATCAAATGCCACGGTATGTTCTCCTTTCACTATCTCCTGTGCATTATTCCCTAATATTCTTACACATAGTCTATTATAAACAGATTTCCAAATAATTCAAAGTCTTTTTTAAATTTTTTTTCAATTCAAACTCATTCCGCATAAGCCGCTTGCAGCATAATCGCACACTCCACACGTTTTCGCTGAAGTTCACAGCCAATTTCATACGGTTTGTTGATATTCTTATGAGTATGGTAAGCATTGGCTGCACACCCGCCGCTGCAGTAAAATTTGGCGAAACAATTTCTGCACTCCTCTTTTGCATACACATTGCAGAGTTTAAAGTTATCTCTCACAGCGGTATTTTTTATGCCTTCCTCTACATTACCTAAGCAGAATTCCTCTTCTCCCACAAACTGGTGGCATGGGTACAAATCGCCCCATGGCGTCACTGCCAGATATTCCGTTCCTGAACCACAGCCGGAGAGACGCTTATAAACACATGGACCGCCGCTGAGGTCAATCATGTAATGAAAGAAATTAAATCCTCTTCCTTCCTTTTTCCGTTTAAGCATTTCCTTTGCCAATTCATCATAGCCTTCGCAGATTACCGGGACGTCCTCCTCCCGGATAGCGTACGGCTCCTCCGGTCCGGCGACCACCGGCTCTACGGAAATCTGCTCAAATCCTTCGTCCGCAAGACTCAGCACATCTTTTACAAAATCCAGATTGTTCCGGGTAAATGTTCCGCGAACGTAATATTTTGTCTGCTTTCTGGATTCCGCTACTCTTTTAAATTTATCAATAATGAAATCGTAACTTCCTTTTCCATTCGGGAAAGGACGCATATAATCGTGGACTTCCTTTCGTCCGTCAATGCTCAGCACGACATTGTCCATTTCTTCATTGGCAAACCGGATAATGTCGTCGTTGAGAAGAACGCCGTTGGTGGTGAGGGTAAAGCGAAAATGTTTGTCTTTTTCTTTCTCGATTTCTCTTCCGTACGCCACCAGTTTTTTTACCACGTCAAAGTTCATCAATGGCTCGCCGCCGAAGAAATCCACCTCCAGATTTCGTCTGCCACCGGAATTTTCCACAAGGAAATCCAATGCTTTTTTCCCCACCTCAAAACTCATAAGGGAACGGTCACCATGGTACTCACCCTCCCCGGCAAAGCAGTACTGACAGGCAAGGTTACAGTCATGGGCGACATGAAGGCAAAGGGCTTTTACAACGGTCTGGCGTTTTTTGAAATCAATAACGCCATCTTTATAGTTGTCTTTTGCAAACAGCGTTCCGTTGTCCTCCATCTCTTGCAGGTCAGAAAAAATTTCTCGCATATCTTCTTCGGTGAGATTATCTTTTTTGTATTTTTCTAAAATCTCACTGGAAATTTTCCGGAAATTTTCTTCTTCATATCTATGTTCATCGTTTTCGTCCAACAGTGCCAAGGTGTCATATACGACATCATCCACCACATGGATGGAGCCGCTGTTTACATCTAAAACGATATTATATCCGTTGTTTTTGTACTGGTGTATCATTATTTTAATTCCTCTCATTACTCATTCCCTCCGGGAACGGCTGAAAACCGTCTCTCTTTTGAGGGATCCCCGATGCCGCAAAACTGCTGACATGGAACGAGGACTAAACCGGACAACCGCCGATTAGCCCTCCATTGCTCTCGATATTTTTTGTTCTGATTACTTGTGCTCGCAGCTCTGATTTCCTACTGTACAGGATGTCTTGCAAGCAGACTGACAAGATGTCTGGCACTCGCCGCATCCACCTTTTTTCATGGACTCTTTCAAGTTCTTGGTCGTCAAAGTCTTAATTCTTTTCATTGTAATTCCTCCGTTCTGCCTCGGCTCTCTGTCGGGAGCTGCGGGCAATTTTTCGATAATTGAGTACATTGTAGCACAGTGGTGTGTATTTTTCAAGTACGGGACAAGGAATGTTTGCTAATATAATTCCAGCCAATTCTCTTCCAATTCAGATTTTAATTTTATAAACAGTTCTATATACTCAAGTTTCAAATCCGAAATAACAGCAAGTGCCTGCTCGTCGCTGTAAGTATGTGCCAGAATATTTCTTGCCTCTAATAGTTTGAGCCAGCCATCGCAATCAGAAATCATTCCGCATTGATAAGCAAGTTTAATAATTCCCCGTGGAGAGCCGATTTTTTCTTCGGTTCTGCCATGGTATTCAAGAACTTCTTTTATCACTTTCCAAGACTGTTCAAAGCAAATTTCAAACAAGCCAACAATCCCAGTTTGTTCAACAATAGTATATGGTTCTTTAAGTTTTAACCCCTCTTCCAGATTGGCAAGTGCCTTACAAAAATTTTCATATTTTTTCATATAAAACGACTCCATCTCTATCTATTTCTCGTTGCAATTCTTCGCTGATTTCTCTATTTAAGTCAACCACGTCAAACATAAGCAGCGTTCTGACTTTTTCTTCCGCATCGTAATAAAAATCAAGTGCATCACCGCCGCTTACTGCAAGGTCAATGTCACTTCTTTCAGAATTATTTCCTCTGGCACGGGAGCCAAAAAGAATCACTTTTTCTATGTTATTTTTTTTGGCAATTTTTATTATGTCATCTTCAACCTTTTTTTCGAGATTATATTTCATGTCCAATCGCCCCCAATTTCCCATGAATTTTCTTCGGCCTCTTTTTTTATGATTATATCATTCGTTTTTTCTACTTACAATTAAAACTTTTTAACTTTCAAGACACTGTCATCCCGGACACGTCCCTGTTCCACCCCTTCTACAGCCTCCTTGCCTTAAAAATCCCCAGCAGCCAGAACAAGGCACCGATAACCAGATAATTTACTGCGTATGTTCCGCCCAGTCCACCGTCTTTCAATATGGTGTAAAAGAAACACGTTGACCACTGGGATGTCTGTGCGGTATCAACAGTAGTCAGCATATTTTCCAGATTTACATTTGACAGCCAGATGTACAAAATCACAATCAGCATGGACAAGGCAATACTTCCGGCGGCAAAGTTCATGAAAAAGGCAAATCCGGAAATCATAAATACGGCAATAAGCAGTTCCATGAACATATCCATAAAATGTTCTTCCGGAACGCATACGATTTTCAAAGCCAACCATATGAGAGGGATATTCAAAAGGAAATAGATAAAGGTGTACAGTGAAATCTGCCGCCCCAGTATAAGGATTTCCCGTCCCTCCCCTTCGACATACTCTTTCTGAAAGGCATAAATCCAAACCAGTGCCAAAATGGGAATAAACTGATAGACAATATTCTGTATTGTAACATACTGCTCGTCTGCATCTTCCACGTTCATATTTAAAAATTTTACACAGAACGGAATGAAAACAAAATACCCCAGCAGCGGAAGGAGAAATGTTATCTTCATTCCTTTTATCTGTAACAATAATCGTTCGCTCATTTTTTCCTCCATATTCACACATTTTTTATTACACACATATAGCCATCCTCCAGCGTAGGCGGTAATGCCTTCAATCCGTCCTCTTCTTCCTTGGCAAGAATCCGATAATAGATTTCTCCTGCCTCCTCGTATTGTTTTTCGATAAAATGTTCTTTCTTTAGCTGCGGCTGAAACTCTTTTTTACAGGCAAACACTTTCCCCTCTGCCCTCGCCACGAGTTCGTCGCAGTCCGCCACACAGCAAATGCTCCCTTCTTTCATAACGATAACCCGGTCACAGCAAGCCTCAATGTCCTCCACAATATGTGTAGAGATAATGACGGTTTCAGATTTTCCCAGATTCGAAATTACATTTTTGAAGTGCATTCGTTCTTCCGGGTCGAGTCCCGCGGTAGGCTCATCAAATAAAACCAACTCCGGCTGGTCAATCAACGCCTGTGCAATACCTACCCGGCGAATCATTCCACCGGATAGTTTGCGTCCGGCTGTCTTCCGGTGCCGATTCATGTTCACCACCTCAAGGCAATGTTCAATCGTTTCCTTTTGGTGCGAACGGCTGATTTTTTTCAGATTGCAAAAGTACCTCATTGAATCCCACACCGTCAGTTCCTTGTACAAGCCGAAAAACTGCGGCAGATAACCGATACGCAATTTGCTGCCCCGCTTAGACGAAACACCGTTAATGGTAATGCTGCCAGAGGACAAAGGGTACAAATTCGTAAGACACCTCATCAGCGTAGTTTTTCCGGCTCCATTTGGTCCCAGTAAACCATAAACGCCTTCCTCCAATTCACAATCAATATCATGCAAAACTTCTTTTCTTCCAAAACTTTTATACAAATGATTTATTTTTATCATACTAATAACCATACCTTTCCATAACCTGCAAACAGCAGTTTAATTTTCATCTTCCATCCGAGTAGAAACTCCATCTAAATAAGGACCGGACAGAACAAGATAATTTTCTCCATAATAACGATACGACTCATCTTCGCCATGGACAATATCCGTAACAAAAATTGTTTTTCCTTCCAGTTTATTCTCCGAGATTACGTTCTTCCAGTTTTCCCTCATATTAACGATAGAAGAATCTTTTTCCAGATTGCGGACGGAGTATCGTTCATCCACTTTGGAATAAATCACACTGGCACCCGCTATTTCTTCTTTGACAAGGAACGGATTTCCCATCAGAGTAATGCCGTCACTAGTCCCCACAAAATGATTTTTCTCTTTCTCCGGCAGATTGCTGAACAATTTCTGCTTACTGTGAACGGTCACGTCATACTCCGTCTCATAGCCCAGTCCTTCCAAGGCATTTCCCTCGTAAAGTATGTTCTCCTCACCAGTCTCTTCGTCCTGCTCCGAAATGTACAGATAAAGACTTCGTTCTCCCGCAAAAGGAAGATAGGCAAAATAGGACGGGAGCCGCACTGCCTGAGACGTGGAATAATACGTCTGCGACGCCCCCTTGTAATGAAAGACAAATTTCTCATGCTGCTTTGAAGTGTCCGGGTGAATCACAACCCGGTCCCCCTCCTGCGTATAATCAACTTTTGCCCCATACGCATCCTCAATACTGCTGACAGCGTACTCATGACGTAAGGCAAACGTATAAGTATCAAGCTGCGGTTCATCAACGTATACTTCAACATCCGCTTTCAACAGACGATTGACACGAATATCCGCCACATATTTTGTTATTTTAAATGGAACCTCTGATAAATCATTTTCCTGTGTGCCGACTTGATTCAGATGCTCTGAATAATAAGTGTTTTCTTCGTTCCATGCGTCGTAGCTGCTCTCAACATCCACATAGCTGGAGCCATTCGGGAGCATATAAAACACAAAAAGCACAGCCGTTATTCCCACACTGCAAAATGTAATCCCTTTTTTTCTTTTCCTTACGGTCAGATATAGCAAAATCGTGATACAAATGAAAATCCAGAAAAATATCCTTTGAAAATTTACATTTTCGGCTGACAAAATATAATCATTATCCTCTATGATATGATTTCTTCTTGTCGTCAGCCCAAACAACTGAATGAGACGATAGAGCGTCTTATTCAATCCCGGCATACGACAAAACGCCGAGACGAAAAACTGGCTGAAAAGACAGCATACCACCAGCATGCCGCCGCAGGCTGCCACTTCACTCTTGACAAAGGACATCACCATGCCGACTAATACAGCAAACAGATTCACAAGAATCAGGTAAATGAGACAGCAGCGTATTCCAAACAAAACTACCTGCCAATCGATTGCTCCCAATGTTTTTATGCACTGAGAAACATAAACGATGGCATATAAAATCAGTAAAATAATATTCAGTGCAAGAAACACACAGAAACCAAGAATACAGTTTGCCAGCATTCCATTCCTTGAAGTCTGAATAAGCTCCCTTGTCCTGCTTTTATAGTCTTTCAAGAAAAAGGCATACGATAAAAATAAAAAGAACACAAAAGATACCGGCACAACACACGCCGTATTCATGATAGAATACGAAATGTGCCCGGTATCTGATTTTAAAGATGGCAACAACGTACTTGTAATCCATCCAAAATATAAAATTGTCGCTAATACTAACATCGGTGTTTTAAAAAATTGTTTGCATTTTAGTAACAGCATTTATTCAGTCTCCCCTTAGATGTATCGAAATTTAATCATAATTAAATCCAGTAATTGCAAATTTTTCTTTTATCATTTCACCTTTATTTTTTTTATCGCACTCCATGCACCGTATACCTTTTTCCCATTTACGGTTTTGTATGCCCGGATGCGGAAATAATATTTTTTCTTTGATTTTAATTTCTTTATCGTCACTTTAACTTTCTTAGTGGTAATCTTCTTCGATGACTTCATTTTCTTCGAGACGGCATACTGAATCTGGTAGCCGGAGGCACCGGATATTTTTTTCCACAAGAGTAATGCTGTCTTTTTCTTCTTTGAACTCACCGTCAACTTTTTCACCTTGGCAGGTTTCTTCACTGTATCTCCATTTTCTTTCTCTTCTTCTGACGAAACAGAGGCATTGGAGGATGAGGCAGGATTTGTAGTTGTCACCTGACTGCCGGAATCACCGGTTGTCTGTGTAAGTGTATCCTTATTTGTCTGCCCACTCGTCTGTTCATTTGCCTGCTCATTGTTCTGGTCTTCTTTTTTATCTTCGCTCTGGTCTTCTTTTTTGTCTTCAGTTTGGTCTTCTTTTTTGTCTTCGGTTTGGTCTTCTGTTCGGTCTTCGGTTTGGTCTTCTGTTCGGTCTTCGGTTTGGTCTTCGGTTTGGTCTTCGGTTTGGTCTTCAGTTTGGTCTTCAGTTTGGTCTATCCCCTTCAAGTCATCAACATAGAACACCTCATAATCTGACTTCACCACATTGTAGTTTCCTGTCACAGAGGCAGAGCTGTTCTTGATATAGGAACCGCTGCTATTCATTTCATTCGCTACAACCGTATTCAGAGCAGTGCTGTCCAACGATGATTTTGCAATCACTACTTTTGCAGTGCCGTCAGTGACCGACGCATCCTTACAGGTTGTTCCGTTAATCTGAAAACGAATTTTTTTCGCTGAACTGTTCGTCGTAGCTGCCTCCAGAACGACATTACTGTCCTCACTATATACCTTCAATGTAATATCATCGGACTTCTTGTAATACCCAAGTGAGTCTGCCAGCGTATCGACATCCGTAAACTGTTTATCCAGCCACGCAACCCGCTTATTCAAAAAAGTCTTGATTGAGGTGACGGATTTTTCAAATGTCTCCGATGTGGCACCATTATATTCGGTACTATAAGTGTAACTCCATCTGGTGTCGTTGCTGCGTCCTGCCTCCAGCAAATACTCCTCGTACTGGTCAATCAAACCATCCGTTTTAATCATATTCTCGATAATCGGGCGAATCTCCTGATATTTTTCATACGCTTTTGTAAGGAAATACGGGTCCCGAATCAGCATACGGTTCCACTGTACTGTCTGGTAATACTGCTCCACTGTGAAATCTTCTTCCGTAGTCTGCCAGCTTGTCGGATAATTGGTATTGATGTCATACATATTTATATTTCCCCAGCACCAGTCAAAATCCCACTGTGGACCAATCTTTGCCAACTGGTCAACATCTTTGTAGTAAAAGAAACTGTTTTTCATGCTGTCCCAATTCATGGCGTACTCACAGAAAATAAAATTATTTATGAGACTATCCATGTCAAATAACTCACTATAGTGTTTGCCATCATTTTCATTATCCTTATAAGTCACAGTACTGTAACTTGCATTTTCCCAGTTCATCCACGAATTACCAGTAGACGAAGTAGCGTACTTTGTATCAGAATTTCTGAAAAAGAAATCATCACTATGAAGTGCATACTCAAAAGTCTGGGTATAATTTTTAGCATATTGGTAAAGGTCTGTCTTTTTAAAGTTATTTACAATACTGGTTTTCTCATCATTCGTATCGGCATCCTCTCCCGGCTCCGGTGCACTAAAATAAAGCGGCTGCTGATAATTTGTGCCAATTCCCGCCAGTGTGCTGTCTCCGATACTGTAAAAGTCCATCTCTGCCAAATAGCCGCCAGTCTGGTTTGGTAATGTGATTCCGTAGTCTGCAAGTTTATATGTAGCCGATACGGTTTTCTTTTCCTTTTTTTCACTCATCACAATATCTGAAATGGTAATTCCACCAGCTCCCGTAAGACGCACTTTTACCTTTTCCGGGAAATTCTGATTGCTGCTCTCTGCGGAGAAAGAATAGGTCGCCGTCTTGCTTGGATCTTCCACACCAGATAAATCTGCTTTGATGTCAATTTTGTTTCCTGTCCGCTTAATCGTCAACGTTACCTTTGCATTACTTAAAATAGAGGTGTCTCCTTTGTAAGTTCCTGCATTAAGAACTTCTGTGTTGCTGTTAACATCTCTGCCAATAGTCCCCCAGCAGTTAGCAGAAGACGTGTCGGCGTCATACCACCATGAGTCATCATTGCAGACAGAAGTTAAATAATGCCTTTCATTGTCTGATGTCAGCTCTGCCACAAAATTATATTGATTCTTATCCCCCGTTCCACGCTGCACAAACTGATAAGTTACCTCAAAATCTCCCGTCTTTTCCTGCCACGACGAAGCATTATAACTATAGTTAGCATCTTGAATCGTACCAAGCTCCGTTTTTTCCTCCACTGACTCCGTACCACCATCATAATAATTTACCGTTCCATTCATCCATGAATAATCACTCGCCATACTTTCTTCCAGTTTAGCCAGAAACCCTTTTTTTTCATCCTTTGACCAGCCATTTTTCTCTGCCTCACTGCCAGCAATCGTCTCCGCTGCTGTTTCTCCAATGCCGGTCCAGTCGGTAATATCAATCCGTCCCTCGTCCACTCTCCGATGCTCGCACAACTGATACACACCCTCATACTGTCCATTATAAATCAGCGTCACATTTGTGGAGTGGAAATAAAATTCGGTGCCGATATCCCCTGAAAAATCATACAAAAGTTTGTTACGAATCAAGGAATGGTCAATATCATTCGCAAGGAGTACCCAGTGCTTGCTTTTCACCGATTTGCTTGAGCCATCCTCCTGCGTCTCTTCTCCCAGATTGAAAAGGTCCGCTTTCTTGCTTAACTTTAATTTAAACGGACGCTTTTCCCGATAAGAAGTAGAGTTGCCCCGAAGTTTAATCTGTCCGGTCCCATTATACCAATACTTAGAATCTGAATAGGTGTCATTTCCCACGAGATTAATCGTCGTCGTATCAGCATTTGTATAGGTATCTTTTTTCACACTATAATAGTCCGTTTCAGAGTTGATGTACATAACCGGAGTTTTGCTGCAATATATGGTAAGTTTCGCGCCTTCTGTCTCAGCGTAAATCAGACACTCGAGATAATCCTCTGTTACCTCCAATTCCGCAGAAGACTTGGTAGCGACGGTTTCATAAGATACCTGATTTCCCTCACTGCCGGAGGTCATTTTCTTAATAGTCCACGTTACACTCGTCACTTGTTCTTTTTCGGTGTCTTCCACCCTCGCTGCCTTTTTCATCAGCTTGAGTGTATCTCCCGGTTTCACATAAGAGTGGTCAAAGGAATACACATAACCATCTTGTTCTACTTCCATGGATGTCGTGTTGTCATTAATCACTTCTCCGCTTGCTGCCTTTACCAGCGGCGTCGGTATCATCGGTGCCACCAGCGAAAGAATGCAAAACATACATACTACCTTTTTCATATACTTTTTCTTCATATCATGAATCCCTCCGTTTAGTTTTTTATCTGTTTCAGCTCTTCCAGCAGTTCCAAATCCTCAGCAGTCACCTTCATATTTGTGCAAAGATTTCTCCCATCCGTAGTCGTAATGCTGACTTCAATCACGGTTCCCTCGGCAATGCTCTGCCCTGCCGCTTGAAGAAACATCGGAATCTTCGGGTGATTTTTCTGAAATTTTGTCATCATGCTCTTTAGTTTCATCACATTACCAATGTTCATTTTTTCCCTTTCTTCGCCTTCTTCTCTTTTACGTTCTCGCAAACTGTCTCCTAAGAATCATTTTAACATTCCCTTATACCAAAAACAACAAAAAAACTATTGATTTTTTTCCGAAAAACTGGTTTTATATAAATAGGAGTTAATTAATCGTCAGAAATGGAGGCTACTATGAGTGTAAATGAACAAAAGCCGATGAAAGAAGGCAAGGTACGTGAAATTTATGATAATGGAGACAGCTTAATTATGGTTGCTACTGACCGTATCAGTTGTTTTGATGTTATCTTGAAAAATAAGGTGACAAAAAAAGGTGCTGTACTGACACAGATGTCCAAATTCTGGTTTGACATGACGGAAGATATTCTGCCAAACCACATGATTTCTGTTGATGTAAATGATATGCCGGAGTTTTTCCGCCAGCCACAGTTTGACGGCAACAGTATGATGTGCAAAAAACTGGATATGCTGCCAATCGAGTGTATCGTTCGAGGTTATATTACCGGCAGCGGCTGGGAGAGTTACCAGAAAAACGGAACTGTATGCGGCATCAAACTTCCGGAAGGCTTGAAAGAGTCAGATAAGTTGCCGGAACCAATCTATACCCCATCCACAAAGGCAGAGATTGGCGACCACGATGAAAATATTTCGTATGAGCAGAGCGTTGACCATCTGGAAAAATATTTCCCGGGCAAAGGAAAAGAGTATGCCGAAAAACTTCGGGATTACACGATTGCACTGTACAAAAAATGTGCTGACTACGCTCTTACCCGAGGTATTATAATCGCAGATACCAAATTTGAGTTCGGTCTGGACGAGAACGGAAATATTGTTCTTGGAGATGAGATGCTCACTCCTGACAGCTCCCGTTTCTGGCCGGCAGATGGCTACGAGCCGGGACATGGACAGCCGTCCTTTGATAAGCAGTTTGCCCGAGACTGGCTGAAAGCGAATCCGGGTAATGATTGGACACTTCCTCAGGATATTGTCGAAAAAACGATAGACAAATATTTGCAGGGTTATGAATTGCTGACTGGAGAAAAATTAGTATAAATCCTTTTCCTTTTTTAATAGCACCAGACGAATTACTTGTTTGGTGCTATTTTCGGTAAATACACAAATACTATCATCAATAGCTAAATAAATCATGCTATTTCTATAGAAATTTTACATTTTCGTATTAATGAATATTTTTACAAAATCGGGGATTTCTTCTTTCCTTCCTTGCGAACGACATTCTTTATATAGCGGAATGTCTCGTCCTCTCCTTTGTCCCGCAGCATAATCAACAGTTCTTCCAGTTTCCTCGAGGTATTTTCGTGCATCCAGCGGCGTTTCCGTCCTTTGTCAAAATACTCATATGGTTTTGCCTCGTCATAGTCCTTTCCATAATAAATTTTGCTGGCTGCCACCCGGTCACAGAACATCTCAATTAAATATTTTGTCGGCATTTCCACTGGTTCTTTGCGATTGAGTTTAATGTCATAATCAACCCAATACTCAAAATGGTGTTTGTTTCGCCCCTGATGATGCAGCCACGCCTTGGAGTAGCCGTATCTTGCCCGTTCTTTCTCGTTGGGACTCATATCCCCCATATAATTAATTGCTCCGGGAATAAACTCCGTAGGACTGTACTTCGACAAATCGTGTCGTAGTCCCTGCCAGAATATCCCCGCCTTCCAGCAATGAACAATTACCTTGTGACGGTGCCTCGTAATCGTTGAAAAATGTTTCCAAATATGCATAGTTCCTCCTTATACCTCGTCGGTACATCTATCTTTAAGTTTTATTTTCCAGCAATATTTTGATGTAGCTGTACTGGTTTAGAATACCACAATGTGTGCAGTTTTTCAAACAACATTACTGTTCAGAGAGTTGCAAGTGTATATAGAGCCGGCTGACGTGCTTACACGTTCAAAGCTCTATATACATCTTGTAACTCCTCGAACAGAGGAACGCCCCCAGCATGAGTAAAGTCAGCTCCGTAAGGAGCGAGAAAAAAGGTGCGGCTGACGCAGGGCGGTCTCTGAACAGTAGCGAAAGTGGAACTTTTTTCTCTTGCACATGTCATTGATTCGTGGTAGAATAAGGCAAAGCAGATTTTCATGTGCGATGTAATTGCACAATATTAAGCGTGGGCAGTAGGCTTGCACGTCTATCACAATCTCGAATA
>CAZFHT010000015.1:0-26916 GCA_964518785.1 uncultured Eubacterium sp. | reverse complement strand
AGGATCCACACCGCCAAGAGCACCGGCAACAAAAGTAGCCATTGGTGTAACGCCAAGTTCTTTTGCTTTCTCCTCGCTCATCACAACGATAGCGGCAGCACCATCATTAATACCGGAAGCATTACCGGCAGTAACAACACCGCCCTCAACACCACTGCAGCATTTCAGTGCGCTAAGGCTCTCTGCCGTCGTTCCGGCACGAGGTCCCTCGTCTGTATCAACGATAACGGTCTTCTTTCTCTGTTTTACTTCAACAGGAACGATTTCGTCTTTAAATTTACCTTCAGCAATAGCCTTCTCACATTTCTGCTGACTGTTTGCGGAGAACTCATCCAGTTCTTCACGTGTCAGACCATACTGCTCTGCTACATTCTCAGCAGTAACCATCATGTGATACTGGTTGAAAGCATCCCACAAAGCATCGTTGACCATTGTGTCAACCAGTTTACCATTATTCATTCGGTAACCAAAACGAGCATCCATTGCTGCATATGGAGCTCTTGACATACTCTCCATACCACCTGCTACTACGATATCAGCGTCTCCTGCCTGAATCATCTGGGCAGCCATGTTTACACAGTTCAAACCAGAACCGCACACAACATTGACCGTAACTGCCGTAGTCTCAATCGGAAGTCCTGCTCCGATGGACGCCTGACGAGCTACGTTCTGTCCAAGACCTGCCTGAATTACACAGCCCATGTAAACATGGTCAACAGCATCCTTTGGAACACCTGCTCTCTTCAACGCCTCTTCGATAACGATAGAACCGAGTTTTGGTGCAGGTACTGTGCTAAGAGCACCACCCATTTTACCGATTGCAGTACGGCATGCACCAGCTAAAACAACTTTCTTTGACATGAATCATTTCCTCCTTAATAATATTTGAAGTAACAAGCAACTATTGTTTTCTCGTTACTTTAATTTCTTAAATTTATCATCAGCCTGCATTGTATAAAACGCAGGATTAATGAGCATACTTAATCTTAAGCGCCTCTTCCACCACCGGGGGTACCAGCTTGGAAACATCTGAGCCGTAAAAAGCGACTTCCTTCGCAATCGTGGAACTGAGAAAGGAATACTTGAGACTGGTCGTAAAGAACATCGTCTCAATCTCCGGGTCAATACTGTGATTCGTCTGGGCAATCTGCATTTCCGACTCAAAATCGGTAACCGCCCGCAATCCGCGAATCATAACTTTTGCGCCGTTCCGTCTTGCAAAATCAACCGTCAACCCCTCAAAAGACTGGATACTGACGTTTGAAAATTCTTTTGTAGTCTCCCTCAGCATTTGAATCCGTTCTTCCATTGTAAACATCGGCTCTTTGCTGCTGTTCACCAGAACGCCGATAATCAGTTGGTCCACAACCTTTGAGGCTCTTTGGATAATATCCAAATGACCGTAAGTCACCGGATCAAAGCTGCCGGGATAAATAGCCTTAACCATGATACCTTCCATTCTACTATTTAGTAATTAGTAAATGTAAAATTTTGCATAGATTTAATTTATTTTCACTAGATAATCATAACAAATACAGAAGATATTGTCAACATTTTAACAAAGTTTTTTTGCGTTTAGAAAGGCTTGACCATAAACATTGAGAATGATAAAATTATCGTATGTTAAAAAAATATCAAGGTAATTCTATCAAAGGAGGTAACTATGGATTACAAAGCACTATATAAGGAAAAACTTACAACTGCTGACAAGGCAGCTCAAGTCGTAAAATCCGGTGACTGGGTAGACTATGCATGGACAGCTACCACCCCGGTTGCTTTCGACAAGGCACTGGCAAAACGTATCACGGAATTAGAGGACGTGAAGTTCCGAGGCGGTATCCTCATGTGGGTTCCGGAAATTTTTAAAATCGACAATCCGGCTGACCACATCACATGGAATTCATGGCACATGGGCGGCATTGAAAGAAAAGCTGTCGCTCAGGGATTCTCATTTTATGCGCCAATCCGGTATTCTGAATTACCACGTTACTACCGGGATATGCCGGAGCCGGTAGACGTCGCTGTTATGCAGGTATCTCCAATGGACGAGCATGGTTTCTTTAATTTCGGGCCAAGTGCCTCTCACCTCGCCGCTGCCTGCGAACGCAGTAAATGTATTATCGTGGAGGTCAACGAGAATGTTCCACGCTGTCTGGGTGGTTTTGAGAACGGAATTCACATTTCTAAGGTTGACATGATTATCGAGGGGGATAATCCTTCCATGGCTGAATTAGGCGGTGGCGGTGCAGCAACAGAGGTCGATCAGGCAGTTGCTAAAATGATTGTAGAACAGATTCCAGATGGTGCTTGTCTCCAGCTCGGTATCGGCGGCATGCCAAATGCAGTAGGCTCTCTGATTGCAGAATCTGACCTGAAAGATTTAGGTGTTCACACTGAAATGTATGTGGACGCTTTTGTTGACATTGCAAAGGCTGGAAAAATCAACGGCTCCAAAAAGAATATTAACAAGGGACGCCAGACTTTCGCCTTCGCAGCCGGAACACAAAAATTATATGATTATCTGGACGACAACCCGGAATGCATGAGCGTGCCGGTTGATTACGCAAATGACATTGATGTCATTTCCGCCCACGATAATTTTATTTCCATCAACAACGCCGTAGACATTGACCTTTATGGTCAGGTAAATGCGGAATCAGCCGGAACAAAAAATATAAGCGGTGCCGGCGGTCAGCTTGATTTTGTAATGGGTGCATACAAATCCAAAGGCGGCAAGAGTTTCATCTGTCTCTCCTCCACCTTTAAAAATAAACAGGGTGAGCTCCAGTCCCGAATCCGTCCTACCTTGGCAAATGGCTCAATTGTGACGGACACCCGTGCTAACACACATTATGTAGTGACTGAATACGGCATGGTAAATCTAAAGGGCAGGTCAACTTGGCAGAAAGCCGAGGCATTAATCAGCATTGCTCATCCTGATTTCCGGGATGAACTCATTAAAGAGGCTGAAAAAATGAATATTTGGAGACGCAGTAACCGATAGTGTCATTAGCGAAACGATAATAAGCAAACCGTAATAAAATAAGAAACAGGTTCTCAACCATCGCCAAACGGAAACGCACGTTGTGCGTTAGAGTTTGTCTCTGGTTGGAGCCTGTTTCTTATTTCTATTAGTAAGCGGCAAGATAATTACAGCAAAATTAATTTACACGCTTTACTTAACAAACGACACATTCGCTCTGCGTGTATTCAATTTTCTCATCCACTTCCCATCCCGTCTCCCATTTTCCCTCTAGAACAGTGAATAATAAATTTCTGATACATTGACTTGACAGCATTATGCTGGTGGATTGCAAAACAAGAAGTACGTTCCAACCAGCGACAAACTCTAACGCACAACGTGTGTTTCCGTTTGGAGTCGGTTGGAGCGTACCTCTTATTTCTTTCGGAATGTTTTAAAAACATCCCATTCATCTACTATTATTCAGCTACGTTAGAGATAATCTCTTTTTTATTGTAACTTCCGCAGTTCTTACATACTCTGTGAGGAACCATAAGGGCGCCACACTTGCTGCACTTAACTAATGTAGGAGCAGTCATTTTCCAGTTTGCTCTACGCTTATCTCTTCTAGCTTTTGAAGATTTATTCTTAGGACAAATACTCATGCCGATTACACCTCCTCTGAATTACTGAACACTTTTTCCATTATATAGGCTGATATTGAAAAAGTCAACTACTTTTCCAAAAAACTTTAATTGTCACTGTTCAGAGGATTACAAGTGTATATAGAGCGACTGACGTGCTAGCACGTTCAAAGCTCTATATACATCTTGTAACTCCTCGAACAGAGACCTTTAATCACTTACTTTCCAAAAAAACCTCAATAGCATCACTACTTGAGCAGTGCTACTGTCTCTCTTGCAATCGCCAGCTCCTCATTAGTCGGAATAATTGCAACGGTAACTTTTGAATCCGGACCGGAAATAATGCGTTCCGGACCTCTCTTGTTATTTTCTTCTTCATTCAGTGTAATGCCCATGTAACCAAAACGCTCTACTACCTGTTTGCGGACAAGCACTGTGTTCTCACCAACGCCTGCGGTAAATATGATAGCGTCCACACCATTCATTGCAGTAATATATGCACCGATGTATTTAGCAACCCGGTAACTGAATACCTCAACCGCCATTTTGGCTCTCTCATTGTTGGCTTCGATGGCATCTTCCAAATCGCGGAAATCACTGGATACACCGGACAAGCCATATACACCGGATTCCTTGTTCAGAATCGTCATAACCTCTTCCAGTGACTTGCCAAGATGATTTACCAGATACTCAACAATCGTAGGATCAATGTCACCACAGCGGGTTCCCATAACAAGTCCCTCCATTGGCGTCATGCCCATACTGGTATCTACTACCTTGCCATTTTTCACAGCGGAAATACTTGCTCCATTTCCCAAATGACAAACAATTACCTTGGAATTGTTCGGATTCAGTTTCAGCATTTCTACCGCACGTTTGGAAACATAACTATGGCTTGTTCCATGGAATCCGTAACGGCGAACTTTGTATTTTTCATAATATTCGTATGGAAGACCATACATATAAGCTACCGGCTCCATTGTCTGATGGAAAGCAGTATCAAATACGGCAATATTCGGAACGCCCGGCATAATTGTCTGGCAGGCACGTATGCCAATAATGTTTGCCGGATTGTGCAAAGGTGCCAGCGGATTGCACTCCTCTACCCCTGCAATTACTTCTTCATCAATCACGACAGATTTCGTAAACTTATCACCGCCATGGACAACACGATGTCCTACGGCATCAATCTCCTTCAAATCCTTGATTACTCCGTATTCTTCATTTACGAGTGCATCCAGCACCATGCGGATTGCCACCTCATGATCCGGCATATCCTTTTCGATAACAACCTTTTCACCGCCTGCCGGTGTATGATTCTGTTTTCCGTCAATTCCGATGCGCTCACATATCCCTACTGCCATCGCCTTCTCTGTCTCAGAATCAATCAACTGATACTTCAATGATGAACTACCACAGTTAATGACCAATACTTTCATTCTCATATCTCCTATCTTGTGCTTTCTGCACGAATTTATCTAATCTGGCAAAACCAGAAAAATACCGCATATTATTATACGCCTCTGTGTTTTAAATTACAAGGAAAAATTAAATCACCCAGTCCCAAAACCCGTCTTGTACAAATTCACTTTTGGAATCCCGGCTGTATTGCAGCTCCGGATTCTTTACATTGACCTTCATTCCCGCGGAAATCGAGTTGACAATAAAGGCATTACCGCCAATCGTCACACCGTCTCCGATTATCGTCTCACCGCCCAAAACGGACGTTCCGGAATAAATTGTCACATTATTGCCAATGGTAGGGTGGCGTTTTTCCCCTTTTAACAACTGTCCCCGTTTGGTGGACAGCGCTCCCAAGGTGACACCCTGATAAATTTTAACATGATGACCGATGGTGGTAGTCTCTCCTATTACGATACCGGTTCCATGGTCGATACAAAAATACTTGTCAATTTCAGCACCGGGGTTGATGTCAATTCCCGTAAGTCCATGGACATACTCCGTCATAATGCGGGGAATCAAAGGTACACCAAGCAATACCAGTTCGTGGGCGATGCGGTAAACAGTTATCGCATAAATGCCCGGATAAGAAAAGATAATCTCATCGGTGCTGTACGCTGCCGGATCTCCGTCATATGCCGCCTGAATGTCCGTGTAAAGATACTCACGAATCGCAGGTATTTTTCCAAAGAAATCATAGACAATCTGCTCTGCCCGGGAAGAAATGTCGGATTTCGGACAAGCGGCACAGACCTCTTCACTTCCCAGCACTCTGGCAATTTGTTTTCTCAGATGGTACTGTATAAATTCTACTCTCTCTCCTACAAGATATTTCAAATAATCACTTCGGACGCGGTTCTTATCGAAAAATCCGGGAAAAATAATTTTTCGAAGTTCTTCAATGACTTCAATGATAATTTCCTTGTTTACGATATTTTCCGAATCGACACGCACTGTTATGTCATGAGAGCGATAACTCTCCAATATATCATCAATAATCGATTCTGATTTTTCACTCATGCTGCTACTCCTTTTCGATTTTACTTCTTTTTCTTGCGAGAACATTTTCAATCATTTCCACAAGACGCTCTTTGTTCGGCGGCTTGAGAAGGTATCCCGCCGGCCTTAAATTAATAATTTCTTCCACTCTTGCATTATCCGAAACTCCGGTCAGAAATACAACCGGGATGTCCTTCGTCTCCTCACTTAATTTCAGTACCTCAAAAACTTTTTTTCCATCGTGAACCGGCATGGCATAATCCAATAGAATCAAATCCGGCTTCATCCTGCCGATGGACGCCATCGCCTGCACTCCGGTCGTTGCCACCTCTACATCATAGCGGTCCTTTAACATCATACGTACCTGACGCAAAAGCATGCCAAAATCGTCTACGACAAGGATTCTTGGCTTTCCCGACTCATTTAAAGATGAAGGCGTATGATTGATGGAATGCATGGACAAGCCAACCAGAGAGCATACCTGCTGCAAAAAAATCTGTGCCGGAGCTTTTCTCGGCAGATGGACAATACCGCCTCCCGTCTGTGTTTTGGCATAAAACGCATCGACTACTTCAATCCCAACTGTCAAAACCGGAACACTTCGGTTCTTGTCTTCGATAAAGCTCATAAAACGGCTGTCCGGTTTTAAATAGTCCACAAAACAGATTACAACAAGGTCCGGTTTGAAAACCTTTCGCACTCCCTGAAACATATCATAATCTACTGTACACAGTTTCACCTGAAAATGTTCACTCAAAGCAAAATATAAATCATGTGTTTCTGCGCACCGTTTTCCTATCAGGATAATATTTTTCATCCGATATCACCTTTTATCCTTTCTTTACTGCCGTTATCAGACGGTCAGCCAACTCATTAATTTTCTCGGTATCCAAATCTGTCACTGCCACCTGTAAATCTTTAAACAAAGTTTCACAATCCGGCGGCAATTCGTATTTTTCCAATTCTCCGACACCGTTGTCCATCCCATCTAAATCCATCGTCTCGGTCGCAAAACGAATCGAATCCAGCAGTTCCAATACCACTTGGTCATCCTTTTCCTTTGGCTTTGAGGAATCCTCATCCCCTGCCTTCACCAGCGGCTTGAGTTTTTCCTCATATGACCTCCAGTTCTTCAAAAAGAATGGGGTAAGAACCTCAATCAACTGCCACAGGGACTGCATGGCAGCCACCTCTAGTGTCCTTGCACATCCGGAAAGCTCCATTGCTCCAATCAGTGCCGCTGAACTCTTCATGCCATGTACGGTAATCTGGTAGCTTTCCAGTACCCCTTCTTCATGTATATGTGCAAGCATATCCTCCAGTTTATCCGCCATCGAAGGTATCAGCTTATAGAAATCCTCCAGAGAGCTTAACAGCATTTCCACATCCGGGAAATGGGACATCGCATATCCCCAGAAAATTCCTTCCACCTCCGGCAGTTGGAATGACATAACATTCGGCGGATTCTCCGGTGTGTCCGGCAGTTCTTCTTTTTCTCCGAGTATATCCTGCAAAAGTTCCTCCGGCAGCATTTCCTTTATCATCCGTTCTAACCGATTCGGTGAAATCGGTTTAGCAAGATAATCATCAAAGCCCTCTTTGATGTAGTTGTTTCTGGCACCTGCGATTGCATTGGCAGTAAGCACCACGATAGGAATATCTTTGCACAGGTTTTCCTCCTCCCGGATACAGTGCAGCGTTTCGATACCATCCATTCCCGGCATCATATGGTCTAGGAAAATCATGTCAAAATGCTCTTTTTTCACCATTTCCAAACACTTTCTTCCGCTGTCCGTCTGGCTGATTTGAATGGCTGTCTGTTTTAAAAGATTGCAAAATACTTTACGGTTAATCTCGTTGTCATCCACCACAAGTATTTTCGCCTTTGGCGCATACAAGCTGACATGGTAACTGTGTTCGGAGGTACTCTTTGTGAACTTATTCCGAATGTCACCGATTGGCTCATCCTCCACAATATCCTGAACCAAATCAAAGTAAAAGCAGGAGCCGACGCCATATTCGCTGTCTACACAGAGACGGCTTTCCATCATTTCTAAGATTTGAGAGGTAATCGCCAGACCGAGACCGGTTCCTACAATGTTCCGGTTCTTCCTTTCCTCCAGCCGTTCATAAGCCGCAAAAAGCTGCGGTAAATCCTCGTCCTTAATTCCGATACCGGTATCCTTCACCTCACAGTGCAGAGAAATCTTATACTCATTTATACGAGTACAACTCATTTTCAATGTGACACTGCCCTTGTTCGTATATTTCACCGCATTGGTAAGCAGATTAACCAGCACTTGGCGAATTCTCACATCATCACCATACAGCTGTGCCGGAATATTTTCATCAATATCCAGATTCAAAATTAATTTTTTCTCTTTTGCCTGTTCACTCGTAACGGAAACAATGTCCTGCAAAAAAGAAAACGCATTGTAAATGGTAGGGATAATCTCCATCTTTCCGGACTGAATCTTGGAAAAGTCCAAAATATCATTGATGAGAGATAACAGCACCCGCCCGGAATTATATATGTTATCTGCATACTCTTTTATGCGTTCATCCTTGCTCTCCCGGAGAATCATTTCATTCATGCCGAGTATGGAGTTTACCGGGGTTCGGATTTCGTGGGACATATTTGAAAGAAAATCCGTTTTCCCCTTGACCTCTGACTGATATTCCTCGCATTTTATGGATAACAGCCGCAGCATATCGTCCAAACTCTGCTCCTGCTCCTGCATATGCCGGTTCTGGTCAGAAAAAAGATGAATAATCGCAATACACAGCCATTGCAAAAGCAAAAGACACGCCAGACCAAATACATTATGTGTCTGAAGATGGTCGAAACCATAGCCCAAATAACCGATTACCGACATAAAAACCGTATCAATAATCATAATTACAAACTGAAACCGGAAAATATGGTCATCCAAGAAAATAAAAACAAGGAAAGTCTGTAACAAAAATACATACAGCACCACATCAATACTGCGGAACACATATCCCAGTTCGTCTGCAATAAAAAGCAGGGCAATACACATAATTCTCATATATGCTCTCATGCTGATTCTCTTACCCGGATTGATAATAAACAGCAAAATAAAGATAATTATCAAAACAACACTGCAAACCAAATGCGGGATAAACTGAACTTCGGCTCTTGTATTTCCATATATAATCGCTATCATCATGCCGAAGAAATACAGACAGAGGTTCGCCATTTTCCCATTCGTAAAATTCCGGTGATTCATAATTTCACCCCCTTTGGTACAACAAAAGGCAGTCCTTTCGGAACAATCTCTGCCTCCCATAGAGCAAAATCATCAATCATCACGCCATCCTGATTTACCGTAAAGGGATTCCCATCTTTTGACATAATCCGGATTCGTTTCCACTCTCCGCAAGCGGCTCTGTCTTTAATTTTTTCATAATCTCCACGCAGCATGGATGGAAGTACGGTCATGGCACCGAGACTGCTGTTCCCACTCAAAGCAAAATAAGAACCGACACCGTCTACCGCACTGGCTGATTCCGTAAAATGCAGATTTCCAATCATGACCGAGCCATTTCCAAAAATCAACTCCACATAATTATCTTCAATTCGGTTTCCGTCAATTATCAGCACAAGCTCGCGCGGATTTGACACCACCATAGAATCCAGTACAGAAATCAAATAGGGAAATTTCTTTCCGAACAAATACATTTCCCGAAAGTTCATAATCTGTGTCAGCACATGAGAATCCAGCCCCGTAGAAAAATTATTCAGGCAGATTCCATGATTGGTGGAAATGTAATCCAGCTGCAAAACATCTCCTGAAATCAATTCCTCTATGTTCAAAAAGCGTTCTTGGTCGTCCGGGAACATTTTTATAAAATCATTGGTCGTTCCCTTCGGATACATGGCAATTTCCACATTTTCAAAGCTGGAAAAACCGTTTAAAACATTTCGCAGAGTACCGGAACCGCCGCAACTGTAAAACCGCAGCTTTTCTCCCGGAAACACGTCCAGCACCCGGTGTACGATTTCCTGCTCATAACCGGCATGACGCGTATTGAAAATAAAATAGTTCAATCCCTCTATTTTTTCCAGCTGTCCCCTTAATTCCATTGCAAAATTTTGTTTCCCCGCATAGGGATTCACAATAAAAATATGTGTCATACAATCTCTCCTATTATCATAAAATCGTAAAAAAGCCCATGTATTATGATAATTCTCTCTTGTCTGTTTTTGTGCCTTTTACTATTTTTCCCAAAAGTGTGCCTTGTCGGCAGCAAATATGGTGCCTCCCTCTGGCTGTCCCAATTACTGCCTACTCTTTTGCCTTTCTTTATTGCGATAAAACTTTTTCAACTCAGTCTGCCTGACTTTTCGTCCAAGCGTCCCTTTCTGCTGACCGGACTTCTCTGCGGCTACCCCTCCGGGGCAGCTCTTGTCACCTACCAGTACGAACGTGGTATCTTAAGTCAGAGAGCCGCTTACTTTTACCTTGGATTTGTAAATAATCCGAGTCCTATGTTTATTTTAGTCTTCTGCTGTACAAATGTGCTGGGGCTGACAATGAAAGACAGCCTTTTCTGTTTTGCTATCGTAATTTTGTCCTCTCTCATCGGGAGCAGTATTCTCTACGGCATCACCGCCGGAGTGAAAAGTTTTTCTTCTCATCCTGCCGCCTCCTCTCAAAAAGCTGCATCCGATAATCGGACGGATACACCTGTAAATAATCTGTCGGAACAACTGGACCGGATTATTCTGGACAGCTTTGTCCTTATGATGAAAATCGGCGGCTATGTCATTCTGTTTTCCATTCTTGGTCAGTGTGTCCACAGCCTTCTGCCGGCATCCTCCGGTTTTTCCGGTTTGCTCCGAATCCTTATTTGTGGTTCTTTGGAAATCACAAGCGGAATCTCCTACTTGCAGACTTCCCCACTATCTGCCATAGCAAAAAAAGTCCTGACTATTACCATACTTGCTTTCGGAGGATTTTCTGCCGCCGCACAAACCAATAGTATTCTAGCCAAATCAGGACTTTCTCTATCCTTCTATCTCATAAACAAAAGCATAAACGGTTTGCTCGCATTTCTTCTGTCTTCATTAGTTTTCTACATTCTTTAAAAAGGCGTCCTCCGATACATAAAAATCATCTTCTGCCTTCTGCTCCTTGCCCGAAGCGGTTTCTTCACCACTGTTCTCCGCCGTCGGGTTCTCCGGCTCATCTGCCTTCACTTCGGTCTGTTTGTTCTTCTTTTGAGGCTCTAACTGGGAGAGGAGTTCGTCTTTATTATTCCGAATCACCTGTAACCCATTTTTCATGGCACTGTTCATCATCCGGTACTTATTGTCCATCTCATGAAGTGCCTCCATAATATGCTGTTCTGCCTCAGTGAGAAGGTCATTTGTATAAATCAAAGCAGCACGATGCATTTGGTCACTTTCCTCCTGTGCTGCGTTAATAAGATTTTGAGCCTCCTGCGTAGCTTTTTCCATAATTTCTTCTGCCCGCTGGTAAGCAGTCTGGACAATCTCATTCTGATCCAACAACTGTGCGGTCTGCTGCTGTGCCTCAGACAACATACTTTCTGCCTGCTGCTGTGCCTGATTCAGTATCCCGTCCCGGTTGCTGATAATCTTCTGGTATCTCTTAATCTCCTCCGGTGCACAAAGACGCAACTCATCTAAAAGATCATATAATTCACCTCGGTCTACAACTGCCTTGCTCGGATATAATTTAGATGGTTTACAATTCTCTACGTAATCATAAATTTCATCAATTGCCTGCTCAATTCTTGACGGATTCATAGCTTTTCTCCTTTTGCCTAACTTAACGCACTCTCAAAAACAAATGCTGATTGGTTTTATATTCTTTTATCTTCTCAATTTCATACTTGCTTTCATCAACATAATCCGGTTTTGTCTCCAATGCGGACTCAACAATTACCAAAGTCCCCGGGCAAGCAAGCCCTGAGTCTGCTATCAGCCTCAGTATCTTTTCCTCAAATCCACTGCGATACGGCGGGTCTGCGTATATAATGTCAAAAGAAACACCCATTTTGTCCAACTTGGAAATTCCATAAGTGACCTCTACCGGCAAAACCACCGCCTGCTCCTCCAATCTGGTTTTCGCCAGATTTTCCTTGATACAGCGGAGAGGTTCTTTCCCAAAATCAACAAAATAAGCCTGTCTGGCTCCCCGGCTGAGAGCTTCAATTCCGATACCGCCGCTGCCGCTGAACAAATCAAGAAACATACTTCCCGGAACTTCGTCTTGAATGATATTAAACAATGTTTCTTTGATTCGGTCTGTCGTCGGACGGGTGTTTTTCCCCTCCGGTGCAGCCAGTGGAATCCTTCTTGCTTTTCCGGCGATTACTCTCATACCTGTTCCTCCATAGCCATTCTATCGTTATTGTATATGATACAACATGATTTTTCAAGTGTAGTTTTACACAATCAGGGGATTTTCCCTGCGTAATATCAATCCGGCAGCACTCTCTGCTGAATTTTGACATAAAAAGTCGTCCCTTCGCCATAAGTACTTTCAAACCCAAAGGTTCCGCCCATGGTTTCTACAATCTTCTTTACGAGAAAAAGTCCCAATCCGGTATTTTCCACTTTGCCAATCATTACGTCATCACACTGTTCAAAAAACAGTTTCAGATTATCCTGCTCCTCCTGTGTCATGCCTCGTCCGGTGTCCCGCACCCCAAGGTACAGCTCGATATGATTGCTGTCGACATCTTCATAATTCGCAACGAGTGCAATTTCCCCTTCCTCTGTGTATCGAAGTGAATAGGAAAACAGATTGAACAGAATCTGGCGGACATGAGTCCGGTCTCCATACAATTTTTCCGGCAGCCGGCGGTCTGCCTCCACCTTTGCCGTCAGTTTTTTCTCGTCCACACGAGGTTTATATATCTCAATCACTTCCTCCAGCAAGTCCCGAATCTGGTACTTCACCGGAAGAACCCGGATATGCTCGGCATCAATTTCAGCAAAGCCGGTAATGTTATCTACCTGAGCAATCAGAATCTTTACGGATTTGTCTACATCCTTTGCGTAAGCACAGATACTTTCCTCTTTGCATTCTCTCAGAATCATCTCATTCATTCCGAGAATCGCATTAATCGGCGTCCGTATTTCGTGAGACATATTAGAAAGAAATTCTGTTTTGGCAAAGTTCGCTGACTGAGCCTCCTCTTTGGCACGTTCTGCCATTTCCCTTGTTTTTTCCAGTGTGTTCATCGTCTCCATCAGTTTCAGATAATCCGGTGTCTCCATCGTAAAAAACATCATCAACACTTCGAGAGCAACGGTGAACAGTCCCAGCAAAATATCCGGGAAGAAAAGTAGCTGAAGGATTGGTCCTGAAAATCCAATCAAAATATAAAGGATAATGGACACCTTTTTTTTCTTTGTGAACTGCCCGAAATTCCTCACAAGAAAAACGGACGAACAAGTGATAAAATAAAAAGGAATAATGTACACCATCAGATATAAGATTCCATGGGTATATCCTTTTCCCGGCTGAAAGGAAAAAATACAGCCATTGAAAAGATTAACAATAAGGAGAAAGCCATATACAACCATGATAATCTGGTTCATTCTTGCCAAAAACTGCGTCCGTTTGATTTTCGTAACGTAAATGGATATGTATTCCATCAACTGATAGCCAAGCACTGCGTCCACAAGCAGATACATAGAATTCAAAAGCAGGTTTACAAGAGTAGGTATCTCATTCCAATAGCTGATTGTAGTGGCAGTTACGACATCCATGCCATTTCCCAGAAAAGCAAAAAACACCATCCGGCGGAACGCTTTATTATTCTGCGATTGTAAATTATATTCCAAATGCATATAGACGTACAGCACAAGCATAAAAGCTGTGGCAGACGCCTCAAAATAAACATTGTATTCCATCGTATCACTCCTGTCTTTTTCAGGCAAAGTAGTTTTCCGTCTCTGAGAGAAAACACTTTGCTATTACTACAACGTGACTTGTCCCAGATAACCTTCTACCCGTTCTTTTAACCTCTGATTTTTCTTATACATAAACAAGATTTCATCCTGCGTGAATTTCTTTGCCTCTTCTCCTGCTTGACGAAGAAGTTCCGCATCTTCGATAATATCCGCCAGCACAAATAACTGGTCTCCGCTCTGTCGTATTCCGAAAAGGTCTCCCTGCCCCCGGAGTTTCAAATCCTCCTCCGCAATATAAAATCCATCGTTCGAGCCAGCCAGAACTGACAATCTCTCCATGCTGTCTTTAGAAGGGTTTCCGGTCATCAAAATGCAGTACGATTGTGCCTCTCCCCTTCCTACGCGTCCCCTCAACTGGTGCAGCTGCGCCAATCCGAAACGTTCAGCATTTTCAATCATTATCACTGTGGCATTTGGTACATCAATGCCAACCTCAATAACCGTTGTCGAAACAAGGATATCGATTTCGCCCGCTGAAAAACGTGACATAATCTCGTCCTTTTCCTGCGGGCGCATTTTTCCATGAAGACTTTCAATTCGAACCGAGCCGAGAAAAATGTCTCTCAATTCTTCAGTGTAAATCGTGACATTTTCCAGTTCACTCTCCTCGCTCTCCTCTACCATGGGACAAATAATGTAAATCTGGTGTCCGGCATCCATCTGCTTTTTCATAAACCGGTAACTGTTCGGACGGTAATCGGTATTCACCACGCAATTTTTAATCGGAAGACGATTCGCAGGTTTTTCGTCAACGACAGAAAGGTCCATGTCACCATATAATATCAGTGCCAGTGTCCTCGGAATCGGTGTTGCACTCATGGCGAGGACATGAGGCTCACTCCCTTTCTGAAAAAGGCTGTCTCTCTGCTTTACCCCGAATCGGTGCTGCTCATCAGTGATGACAAGAGAAAGATTGGCAAATTTTACATTTTCCTGAATAATGGCGTGGGTTCCCACAACAATGTCCCACTCGCCGGATTCCAGTTTTTCCCGCCCCTCTCTTTTTTTTCCGGCAGTAAGAGAGCCTGTCAGCAAACCGATACGGACACCTCTTGAGCCGAGCAGTTCGCACAGCGTTTTATAATGCTGGTTCGCCAGCACCTCCGTAGGCACCATAAACGCCCCCTGGCCGCCATTCAGCACGACCTGATACAGTGCCAGCACCGCCACAATCGTTTTGCCGGAGCCGACATCTCCCTGTACAAGACGATTCATGGCATAACCACTCTGCAAATCCGAGAGAATTTCCCGGTAAACCTTATTCTGTGCATTGGTAAGTGAAAATGGCAGCGAATCTATAAATTCCGCTACCTCTTTTTTATCTTCAATCACATGGCTGCTTGGCTTTTTCCCATTTCTCTTTATGTAAGAGAGAGCTATTTGGTATAAAAACAATTCATCAAATACCAGTCTGCGCCGTCCCTCCAGCATTTCTTTTTTACTGGCAGGAAAATGTATCTGTTTCAATGCTTTCTTATACTCCGACAGCGCCATCCGTTTCCTTATCTCAGCAGGAAGATATTCCTGTATGTCCTCGGTCTCTTTCAGCACTGTTTCCAAGGCTTTCACCAGTGCATTATTGGTAATTCCTGCTGTCAGCGGATAAAGAGGACGAAGTTTGCCAACCTGACGATAAAAATCCTCCTTCGAAAAAATCTTCGGCTGGTCCAGTACAAGCCTTCCGTTTTTTTTCGACACCTTCCCCCGGAATATATACCGGGTTCCCATTCGCAGCTGATTCCGCAGAAACGGCATATTAAACCATGTAACCAAAATACTTCCTGTCTCATCCTGTAACGTAACCGTAAGAATCTTTAACCGTCCCCGCATCATCATCTGGGGGCGGGTAAGCAGACTGCCCTCCAGAGCAGCGATTTCTCCCTCCCGGATACCTGCAATCGGCTGAATCGGGTGAAACTCATCGTATCCCCGCGGATAATGTTCCAGTAAATCTGCTACTGTATAGATATCCATCTTATTCAGACATTTTTCTGCCTTTTCGCCCACGCCTTTAATCTTGCGGACAGAATCCGATAACTGCATTATTTTCTCTCCAGTAATTCATTCGTAAATTCCAGATAATCTAACATTGTATTGCATTTCGGTGCATAATCAATCAAGAGAACTTTCTTCTCCTGCGCCTCTTTCGTCTTCACACATTCCCGAATCGCCACGTCAAACAGCCTTGTTCCCATCTGTGCTGCCTGTTCCTCAATATCTGAACGGGTAGTTTTGTCCAAATTAGAACGTCCGGAATATTTCACAAGCAGAAGTCCGGCAATCGTAAGTGCCGGATTTTGTCGGCGTTTTACCGCCATAATGGTATCGTACAACTGACGGATTCCCTGCATAGCGTAAGCGTCTGCCGTCACCGGAATGATGACTTTGTCCGCTGCAATAAGACAGTTGTACAAAATCACATTGAGAGATGGGGCTGTGTCAATCACAATGTAATCATACCCATCCAGCTCCTCAATGGCATCCTTCAAACGGTAGAATCCCTCCACGTCGCCGTCCAAAATTTTCTCCGCTTTCGATAACAACGGGTCGGACGCTACAATATCCCCATTTGGCATATGCTGAATCGCATCCTCAATCGGTAATTTATCGCTGTCTATCATGACATCATATAAGGTAGCAATATCTTCTACCTTTGCCTGATAGGTGCTTGTGCTGTTCCCCTGCGGGTCCGCATCAATCAGTAATGTATTTGCCTCCTTCGACAAAATTCCTGCAAGATTTGTGGCAGTCGTTGTCTTTCCAATTCCGCCTTTTTGATTCGCTACTACAAACACTTTTGCCATTCTTTTTCCCCCTTTAGCTGATTTGCTTTTTAGAAGTCGATACTTCCCTCCAGCTCCTTATTAATCACATAAAATACTGTTTGAGCCTCTGGTTTGATGTAAACGTCTACGAGTTCAATCTCATCATCTTTGATTCCTTTTTCCATCGCATCCTGTTTTACCAGTTCCAGAAGATTTTCCTCAGAGCGTTCTCTCCCCTGATATTGTATCACAATATTTTTCTTTGCTTTTGCAAATCCGCCGGCTAACATCTGTGCTCTCTCTGCGCTGCATTTTCTTGCCACGATATATCCCTCCTCATTCGCACATTTGTCCCATTATAACACATATTTATGCGTGATACAAATTTTATTTTGCATTGAATATATGCTGAACATATGCTTAGTACACGAATAAAAGGTTCTGCATAATACAGAACCTTTCACATTTGTCTCTATGGACCTGGCGGGAGTCGAACCCGCGTCCAAACCGGAATCCCACGTTCTTCTACTATCATAGTCAGTTGTTATGTCTTTCCCGAAGAAAGACTTTTCCCTTATCCATGAGGGAACGGACACCCTCAAAGATTCAGTAGCTTCATAAAATCTCTTGCCAGAGCAAAGCTTATCCGACAAGGTTCCCTACAAAGGATGATACTGTGCCTAAGTTGTAGGACGCCTACACACAGCAGCTACGATAAGAACGAAAGTTCTTAGGCAGCGTAAGCTAATTTATTATTATCAGCGTTTAATTTAAAATCTGCGTTTTAACGTGGTCACAGTCCACGAATAGCTTCACCGTCTTCAGCCGGCCTGTCGAAACCAGTACAAGCCCGTACTGTGTTGCTTTACATGATATTATCATACACACTTTATTCTGTCAAGCATGAAAAATATCGTTAGTAAAAATTTTCAAAGATACTCAAAGATTTTTCACCTTAAATTCTCGTTCGGCTGCTCTCCTCTGGTCTTTTTTGGCGATATCCTGACGCTTATCGTATAATTTCTTTCCTTTTGCCAGTGCAATCTCGACTTTAATTCTGCTCCCCTTAAAATACACACTGAGGGGTACGAGTGTGTAGCCTTTTTGATTCATTTTTCCAATCAGCTTTCGTATTTCATACTTGTGAAGAAGGAGTTTTCGCACCCGAAGGGGATCTTTGTTAAAAATGTTCCCTTTTTCATAAGGGTTAATGTGCATACCGTAAATCTGCACCTCATTATTTTTGTCAATGCGGATAAACGCCTCTTTAATGCTGCAATGTCCCTGACGGACGGACTTTACCTCCGTTCCCATCAGCTCAATTCCCGCCTCATATTTTTCTTCTATAAAATAGTCATGCCATGCTTTTTTATTGTTGGCGATTAGTTTTGTAGTTTGTTTACTCATAGTCATCTCCCTCTGGAATCATTAACAAAAAATCAATGGTTCTGGTCAGCTTATCTACCCGGCTCACGCAAACCGTTACCTGTTGTCCCATGCGGAATTCTCTGCCGCTGTGGTGTCCCACCACACGATATTTTTCTTCTTCAAAATAATATCTGTCATCTCTCATATCCTGAATGCGAATCATGCCCTCCACCGTATTCGGCAGTTCTACATAAATTCCCCACGAAGTAACGCCGCTGACAATTCCGGTAAATGTCTCGCCAATGTGGTCTTCCATATATTCTGCCTTCTTTAATTTTTCCACTTCCCGTTCGGCATCGTCTGCCCGCCGTTCTAACTCACTGGCGGACCTTGCCACCTCCGGCAGAATATATTCATAGTGCTGGTAACGCTTTCCTCGTATTTTGCCATGGATATTTTCTTTTATAATACGGTGAATCTGCAAATCCGGATATCTTCGAATCGGGGAAGTAAAATGGCAGTAATACTGAGTTGCCAAGCCAAAATGCCCTTCGTTCACCGTAGAGTATTTTGCCCGTTTCATAGACCGAAGGGTAAGCCTGCTCAAGAAAGCCTCCTCCTCGGTTCCCTCAATCTCCTCAATCAGCTTTTGAATTTCCCGCGGGTGAACCTCCTGCTGTCCCACCTTCATGTGATGTCCAAAGCTGGCTGTCATTCTCGCCAAATCCTGCATTTTCTCCAAGTCCGGATATTCATGCGTCCGGTATAAAAATGGAATCTCCAGCCAGAAATATTCCTCTGCCACAACTTGATTTGCCGCCAGCATAAATTCCTCGATAATCCCCGTCGCCACATTCCTCTCATAAGGGACAATATCGATTGGATGTCCCTTTGCGTCCAGTTTCACTTTACACTCCGGGAAATCGAAGTCAATCGAGCCTTGCTTTTTTCTGTTCTTCCGCAGAATTGCAGCCAGCTCCTTCATGTTTTCAAACATAGGGATAAATTTCTCATAGCGGGCACAGGTATCCGGTTTGTGATTTGTCAAAATGTCATTTACATCCGTATAACTCATACGCTCGTCCACGCAGATTAACGACTCAGCAATCCGGTGTCCGGTTACTCTCCCCATCTTATCAAAAGACATAAAACAGCTAAGTGCCAGCCTGTTTTCTCCGGCATTTAATGAACAGATACCATTGGATAACTTATGAGGAAGCATAGGGATTACCCGGTCCACCAAATACACACTTGTTCCCCGCCGGAGTGCCTCTTTGTCCAGCAAAGAGTTTTCTGTTACATAATGGGAAACATCAGCAATATGAACTCCTAACTCAAAAGTACCGTCCTCTTTTTTCTCAATCGTGATGGCATCATCCAAATCTTTTGCTTCCTCACCGTCCACCGTCACCGTATCCAAATGCCGGATATCCACTCTCCCGGCAAAATCTCCGGTATCTACATGGTCGGGAATTTCAGACAGCCGACTCATTACCTCCGGCGGAAATTCTTCCGGCAGTTCAAAGCTTTTCACAATTGATAAAATATCCACTCCCGGGTCATTGATATGTCCTAAAACCTGAATAACCTGTCCCTCCGGACTTTTTTTCTCATTTCCATAATCCGTCAGCTCCACAACCACTTTATTTCCATTTACCGCACTCATGGTAGCACCCTTCGGAATGTAAATGTCCTTTGTGATTTTTTCATTATCCGGTATCACAAAAGTAATTTTCTTATTCTTCGTAAATGTGCCTACAATCGTGTGATTTTTTCTCGTCAGTACCCGTACAATCTCTCCTTCCGACCTTCTGCCGTCAACGGCTTGTTTTGTGAGACGAATCTGTACCAAATCCCCATGGAACGCATTTAGACAACGTTTTCCCGGAATAAACACATCTTCCTCTCTTCCCTCAATCCGAACAAAGCCAAATCCCCGCCTTGTTGCCATAAATTCTCCGTCAAACGTATTATTTTTAGAACTCCGAGACGCCTTTTTTCGCTCTCTCTTTTCATCTAACATTTTTTTCTCCATCTTCCCTCACGACTTTCCTATTGTATGAAAAAGCACTCCTGCCATCGAAGGAGTGCTTAAACGAACCATTCTTTTGTTATCCGAAATCATCCTAACCAATCAGTACAAAGGACAATGGAAAGTGCAATGAAAAGCACTGCCAAAACCGTTGTAACCTTGACAAGGACACCTTCCGTCGAACGTCCTTTATTTTTCGTCCAATACGTGTCTGCTGCACCGGATACGGCACCCAGACCATTTGTTTTTCCTTCCTGCATCAATACTACGATAACCAATGCAACACAAATAATAATATAGGCTATGGTTACGATTGTTTTAACTACTGTAGTCGTCATACTACTTAGCCCTCCTGTTTTTTATTTTGAATAAATGTTGGAATTTTTATTTCCTCGAAACCTTTTTTGTCGCCTGAAACCGTTTTCCCGGCACCCTGACCGCCGGTTACCTTCATTTCCTGCTCCAGAGACCGATTGGTTCTTCCCATCGGATTCGCCGGCTGAACACTGGACACCGGACTCTTCGGCTGGCTGTTCAATCCATCCAAAAAGCTCAGACCACTCCTCTGTGAGGACGGCTGCTTTGTATTATTTAAAAAGCTCGGTGCAGCGCCGTACTTCGCATCAAAACTGGACTTAGCACCCGCCAAAGAACCGGATGTACCATCATTTAACCCGGTAGCAATGACAGTGATGGTTATGGAATCCGCCTCGGAATCATCATACATGGCACCAAATATAATGGTCGCCTCTTCTCCTGCCAGCTCCTGTACATAAGAGGCAGCCTCATTTGCCTCAATCAGTCCCACATCACCGGAAATATTAACAATAACGTGAGTAGCACCGTCAATCGTCGTCTCAAGCAGCGGACTTGTAATCGCCTCTTTAACTGCCTCGACACACTTATCGTCTCCCTTGCCGACACCGATACCGATGTGAGCAATTCCTTTGTCCTTCATAACCGTAACAACATCGGCAAAATCCAGATTAATCAATGCCGGTGTGTTAATCAAATCGGTAATACCCTGAACACCCTGCTGAAGAACCTCATCCGCTTTACGAAGTGCCTCCGGCATCGTTGTCCTCCGGTCACAAATGGCAAGCAACTTATCATTCGGAATAACAATCAGCGTGTCCACACATTCTTTCAACTTTTCAATACCGCCAAGAGCATTGCTCATACGGCTCTTTCCTTCAAAACTAAATGGCTTTGTAACAATACCCACTGTCAGCTTGCCCATGTCTTTAGCAATTTTCGCCACAACCGGCGCAGCACCGGTTCCGGTTCCGCCACCCATACCGCAGGTAACAAATACCATTTCCGCATCTTTTACTACTTCTGCCAGCTCATCCTGACTTTCCTCTGCTGCTTTTTCACCAATTTCCGGTCTGGCGCCTGCTCCCAATCCTTTGGTCAGTTTCTCACCAATCTGGATACATACCGGAGCTTTGCAACGCTGTAAAATCTGCTTGTCCGTATTTACACAAACGAACTCAACACCTTTTATGCCTTCATCAATCATCCGATTCACAGCATTATTACCGGCACCGCCTACACCAACCACAAGAAGATTAGCGGCTGGCTGATATGCCTCGCTGGTCATAATCTCTAACACAACAGTTCCTCCTTATATCATAAATAGATAGCCTTCTATACAGTCACATAGATATATAATACTTATTTTCCATAAAATAATCAAGTAGAAATTTGTAATTTCTGCATATTTTCTATAATAATGTTACTCTGCCGCAGGCGTGGCACTTGGTGACGGTGTGTCTGTCGCCACTGCCGGAACTCCCGACTCATTAAAGATTACCGTACCCTTTACTTCATAGTTTGACATATCGAATTCGCCCTTTTTCCCAGCCTTGATAACCTGCTCTAAAATACTTGCCAGTGCGGAGATTCTCTCATCATAATTATCCGTCTTGCCAAGCGTCACTTTAATGTCCCCGCTGTACAGCACTGCCTCATGCTCCTCGGTAAATTCCACCTTGTCCCACGAAACATCATAGTGATTAAATAAATTTGCCAGATTCATAATCTGGTCGAGCAACTCCTCGTCCTCCATCTGAACTTTGGAATAGAGTGCGAACGTGGTCAGCTCCTTTGTCTCAAACAGGGGAATATTCTCCACCGGCGTGTCGGTGCTTTTCAGCACCATGCCGTCTTTGTCAAAATAAATGTACTGGTTTGAGTAAGAAATTCCGGCAATAATTGTTTTTTCATACAATTTAATATGAATTTCGTTCGGAGACGGATACGTGACCTCATACTCTCTGACAAACGCAGGATTCGGCGTGAGGGACAGCTTGTCCATCAGCCAAAAGCTCAACAGATTTTTTTCCAGAAAATTGCTCTGGAACATCTCTGCCATTTTATCCTCCGTATAAAAGGTATTTCCCTCAAAAGAAACCTTTTTTACCCGGAAAAAGAAAACGCAAAACAGAATTACGCCCAGTATAACGAATATCAAAATTAATTTTTTATGTTTTTTTGTATGTTCTGTCACTTAAATTCTTCCTCTCCTGTCAACAAGTCCTCGCTTGTATTCCTAATTTCCGTAACTGCTCCACAACTTCTTCATAGCCACGCCGGATGAAATGCTCCCGGTTAATCCGGGTTGTTCCTTCCGCCATTCCGCCGGCGATAAGAAGTCCTGCACCGCCCCGCAAATCATCCGCCGACACAATGGCACCATGCAGCCTTGTCACACCGTTTACTCTGGCACGATTGCTGACATAATCGATATCTGCCCCCATCTTTTTCAACTGGCACACCATTTTGAATCGATTTTCAAAAATGCCCTCCTCAATCGTGCTGACACCTCTCCCCTTGCAGAGAACAGGCATCAAAAGGGACTGACCGTCTGTGGGATATCCCGGATAAGGTTTTGTACGCAGAAATCCGATTGCCCTCGGCCTGCTCTTTTGCTCAACAACGATACCCTCTGATTCCCGGCTGATTTCACAGCCAAGCCTTCGCAAAACCTGTGACTCAATTCCCGAAAATCCGGTCTCCGTTTCCAGCACTGCCTTTCCGCCGCACCCGGCAACCAGCATTGCCCACGTCAGAAGAACAATGCGGTCAGAACAGAGCTGCCATTGGACAGAGTGAAGTTCCTCTACCCCTTCAATGGAAATCATCCCGCTTCCGGCTCCGTAAATTTTTGCGCCCATGGCATTCAAAAAGCCGCACAATTCCACAATCTCCGGTTCTCTCGCTGCATTTTTAAGCTGTGTTGTTCCCTCTGCAAGCACACTTGCCAAAAGAATATTTTCTGTGGCTCCCACGCTGGGAAAAGGCAGCCGAAGTTCGGTTCCCTTCAGTCTCTGCCCGGTGTAACACAGAATTCCATCCTCCCGTTTCTCAACGGCGGCACCCATCTGTTCGAAAGCACGTAAATGAAAATCAATGGGACGGCTGCCAATCGAGCATCCTCCCGGATAGCCGACACTGACATGGTGAAATTTCGACAGCAAACTTCCCAAAAGCAAGACGGACGCCCGAAACTCGCCTGCCTTTTTGTCACAGATAGTTCCATCTCCCACCGGGGAGGTATCAATGGTCAGCCGATGATTGTCATAGTCAACTATGGCACCAATACTCCGCAGCACATCTGCCATGGCACGAACATCCTGTATGTCCGGACAATTCTCAATGATTGTCACTCCTTCTCCCAAAATGGACGCCGCCATGATTGGAAGAACTGCATTTTTGGAACCTTGAATCTTTAGTCTGCCATCTACCGGATTACCTCCACAGATTTCGATTGCCATTTACTCACCATACAAATATGTCCTCATTTCTATTGTATGTGAGGAATTCCATCATGTGCTTTTGCATTTTGAAGAAATTCCAAGAACAAGCCCCATCTCTGCCATCAAAATCATGACGGAAGTACCGCCGTAGCTGATAAACGGCAGCGGAATTCCCGTAGAAGGAATGGAATTTGTCACAACGGCAATATTCAATATAACCTGCGTGGCAATGTGAAACATCACTCCGGTACAGATAAGTGCTGAAAATAAATCCGGTGCTTTCATTGCCGTATTCAATATTCTCCAAAGCATGAAAAGGAACATCAGCAAAACAATGCCGGCTCCCACCAGTCCAAGCTCTTCACAAATGATAGAAAAAATCATATCGTTGTGGGACTCCGGAATAAACCCAAGTTTCTGCATACTTTCGCCCAGACCGCTTCCAAAAATGCCGCCGGAGGCAATCGCATACAAGCCTTGAAGAATCTGGTAACCTTTTGGATTGGTTTCTACATTGCGCCAGATTTCGATACGCCCGGCCCGGAAGGAATCACCGAACATTATGTACAGCCAGACCGCAACTGCCCCAATGCCTGCCACCAGTATATAAAACCACTTTTTCTTAGCTGACACAAAACACATACCGAAGGTAATCACGCCAACGACAATAGCCGTACTCAGATTTTCCGTTGCCACAAGAATAATAAGAATGCCGCAGGGTGCAAACACGCGGAATACACCGGAAATGGAGCTCATCTCCTTCGGACGAAGCTGAATAAAATAAGCGGCTACCAGAATAACGACAATCTTTGTCAGTTCTGACGGCTGAATCGAAAGCGGTCCCAGATACAGCCACCGCTTAGCACCATTTTTTTCCGTACCAATAAACAGTACGAGTACCTGTAACGTCAGTGCCACCAGATACAATAAAGTAATCACACGTATCCGTATGAGAGGCAGTTGTTTTAAATACAGCTTATAGTGAAAACGGCTGACAACAAACATCGCCACGAGACCAAGGGCAACGCCAAATGCCTGCTTTTTTAAAAAATAAGCGGAATCGCTATACTTCACCTGTGCTGTATAAGAGCTGGAGCTATAAATCATCAGCATACCAAAGCCAACCAGACAAAGAGTGATTAGCAGCAGACTATAATCAAAGGTGCTCTGTGTTGTATTTTTTTTATTTTCATGTCTGAGTGACAAAAGCCCACCTCCAAAAACCAATTACAATTTACGAACGTAATCCTTAAACAGTCGTCCGCGCTGCTCATAGGAATCAAACATATCCCAGCTTGCACACGCCGGAGACAGCAGTACGGCGTCTCCCGGCTCTGCCAGCTCTGCCGCACGTTTCACGGCATTTTCCAGCGTATCCATAAATTCATACTGAGAAAAGCCAAGTTTATCCGCTGTATCAGCAATACGCTCTTTTGTCTTTCCGATAAGCAAAAGATATTTCACTTTGCCCTCAAACTCCTGAATCCAATCGTCAAATTCGCCGCCTTTATCATAGCCGCCGCCGATTAAAACCGTAGGCTTGCTCATAGACTGAATTCCCTTTATGGCAGCGTCCGGATTCGTCCCTTTGGAGTCATTATAATAATCCACTCCGTCCACCGTCTTTACAAATTCTACCCGGTGCTCCACTGCGTGGAAGTTTTTCACAACATTTAAAATCAAATCCATCGGAACGCCCATCTCCCGCGTCATAAGAATCGCAGCCATAATGTTCTCACAGTTATGGTCTCCCGGCAGATTGCTCTCCGACATATTCATCAGCACTTCTCCGGTCTCTCCGTCGACAATGTCCTTTTTTTCATTCTGGTACAAACCATTGGTGATTTTTTGCTTGCTGCTGAAAAAAACGACACGACACGAAAGGCTCTCTGCCCGATTTCTCAGCACTTCGTCTTCGTAGTTCAACACACAGAGTTCTTCCCTGCCCTGTCTTTTTGTAATATCAAATTTAGCGTCAATATAACATTCCATCGTGCCATGACGGTTCAAATGGTCCGGCGTAATATTTAAGATAGCGCTGACCTTCGGACAGAAAGTATCTGTCGTCTCTAACTGAAAGCTGCTAATCTCTGCCACTGTCACAGAGGATTCCGTACTTTTCAACACTTCTTTTGTGTAAGGATTGCCAATGTTTCCTACAACAAATGTCTGCTCATTGTAGGCTTTCATAATTTCCCCGGTAAGCGTGGTAGTTGTTGTCTTGCCATTCGTTCCGGTAATGCCGATTACTTTTCCTTTTTCCGCAAGATATGCCAGTTCAATCTCACCGATAATCGGAACCTGTTTCTCTTTTAAAAATTGTGCCACCGGAATATTTAACGGAACGCCGGGACTGAAAACAGCCAAATCCAGTGCGGCAAATTCATCCTTCGGAAATTCTCCCAGATATACGGGCGAATCATAAGCAGAAACGTCCAAATCTTCTTTTCCATCATACAGGCACACCTGTGCCTCCATTTTTTTCAGCAGCTCATAAGCAGCCATTCCACTTTTTCCAAGTCCGATCACTGCTACTTTTTTTCTTTGTAAATTCATCACATTTCCTCCTCATTTATAACGCCATGATACCGACAAGACATAACAATGCCGTGATAATGCTGAACGCCGCCACAACCTGAGTCTCCGAATAGCCGCACAATTCAAAATGATGGTGAATCGGTGCCATTTTGAAGATTCGTTTTCCATGTGTAATTTTAAAATATCCAACCTGTAAAATCACCGAAATTACTTCTACTAGATAAATCAAGCCGACAATCACGATAAACAATGGCATATGCAGCATAAGAGCCGTAGACGCCACAAAACCGCCCAGTGCGAGAGAACCGGTATCTCCCATAAACACTCTTGCCGGATAGGTGTTACACAGCAAAAAGCCAAGAAGACTTCCCACCACAGCTCCGGTAATCGGTGTCAGATTCGCATTCAGCA
>CAZFHT010000014.1:0-26978 GCA_964518785.1 uncultured Eubacterium sp. | reverse complement strand
GGCGGATCTTTGAATACACAACGGTAGCAAGGTCCTTCTCCCGGCACGTAAGTCATTAACTGTCCCTTAAAGCGGATGATACCGGCATGGGAAAATGGTTTTTTCGCCATAACACATGCGTCATTGATAAGGAATTTTGCCGGAAAATTATCCGTTCCGTCGATAATGAAGTCATAGTCCTGAATAAGCTCCATAATATTTTCTGATGTAACAAATTCGCGGTATGTATTTACCGTTACATCCGGATTCATCTTATTCATCGTCTCTTTTGCGGAAAGAACCTTTGCCTTTCCCACATCTTCCGTAGCATGAATAATCTGTCGCTGTAGGTTGGAAAGGTCTACCTCATCGGCATCCACAATCCCGATTGTACCTACGCCTGCTGCTGCAAGATACATTGCTGCCGGGGCGCCAAGACCTCCGGCACCGATAATCAATACTTTGCCGTTCAGAAGTTTTTTCTGTCCTTTGGCTCCGACTTCCTTCAGTATAATGTGTCTTGAGTAGCGTTCCAACTGGTCATTGGAAAATGCCATTACTGACCACCTCCCATGAAATACAGGAATTCTACATTATCCCCGTCATTGAGTTTTTGTGTTTCGAAGTCTGCTCTCTGTGCGAACTCATCATTGACTGATACAGTTACGTACTCCGGTGTCTCTACGTCCTCCTGCTCAATGAGTTCTGCGATGGTCAAACCATCCTTTACTTCTTTTACTTCTCCTGCAATTGTTAATTTCATTGCCCAATCCTCCTAGATTTTCTTTCATTTGATGTCGGGACAGTTCTCATTGCCCCTGACATCATAAATTTGCTTCTACTAATGCTGTCATATCTGCCTTCTTCTGTGCTCCCAGCAGTTTTTCCACCTGCTCACCTTTTTTGAACAGAAGGAATGTCGGTGTTTTGGACACCTCATACTGTTCTGCTACGGAGGTATCGTAAGCGACATTGACTTTTCCTACATATAACTTATCCCCGTAGGTCTCCTCCAGTTCTCCCAGAATCGGTGACATCCGCTTGCAGGGAACACAACTGTCAGAATAAAATTCAATCAGAGCAAGGTCCTGTTCCAGTGCCTTTTCCGAAAAATTTTCTGCTGTGATTCTCTCTGCCATGCTATTCCTCCTCAACCTTTCTCACTAAAAGGTCATATGTGCCATCTTCGTTATCCACCAGTTTCAAAATCTGATGTCCCTCCTCTTTAATGCTGCGGGGAACATTTTGCACCGGCTCACCATCATTCATATGAACCGACAGCACTTCACCGTCGTCCAGCTCCTCCAGTGCCACCTTTGCTTTCACAAAAGTTACCGGGCAGACCACGTCCGTAATGTCTACGGTATCATCAATCTGAATATCATCCATTGTTCACTGCCTCCTTAATTTTTTCCTCCAGCTTATCTCTGCCAATACGGTCAATCGTAAATTTGAAACGCTCTCCCGGATTCGCATTATCATCAAAAAACTGGATTGCTGCGTCACAGACCTTGAGCATCGTATCATGGTCTTCGATAAATGGGATAATTGTTTCCCCTTTACTTACCTGATTTCCGAAAAGACCACCAAAAGAAACGATATAACCATGTGTTTCTTCGTATGCCTCGGTTGGACAGGCTTTCGTACATCTGCCGCAATAATTACAATTTGACTGGTCTATGGTAATCTTGCCGTCCTCCAGCTTGATTGCTCCGCTGCGGCACGCCTTTACGCAGACACCGCACTGAATACATTTGTCCGGAATCCACTCAACACGAATACCGCCCTTGATTCCCACATCATTTTCCTCACTCTTGAGGCAGTTGTTCTGACATCCAGTAACACCAAACTTGAACTTATGAGGAAGTTCTCTTGCGAAATAACGGTCATCCAGTTCTTTTGCCAATGCGTATGTGTCGATACAGCCGCTTGGACAAATTGCCTCGCCCTGACAGGCAGTGATGGTACGAACTCTCGGTCCGCATACGCCGGGTTCTACATCGCCCTCTGCCAGCATTTTTTTCACATCATCTATCTGATCCAATTTGATAAAAGGAATCTCCACACTCTGTCTGGAGGTCAGATGTACATGACCGTCTCCGAATTTTTCAGCAACCTCAGCAATTTTAGCCAACTGTTTGGCTGTAACATTACCTCCTACCACGCGCAGACGCAGAGAAAAATTATTTTTCTGTTTCTGACGCATGAAACCTCCTTTTTTTAATGTTGCATAATCTACTGCCATTGCATTTTCCTCCTTCATCTTTTTTTCTTTTAGTTTAAACTTTGTATCGCCTGATTAAAATCTTCAATCAGGTCAGTGATATCCTCAATGCCGACGCTCACCCGAATCGTATCTTCGTATACTCCTGCCGATTCCTTCTGTTCTTTCGTATTGTGGATATAAATTGTGGAAGCCGGGTGTATAACAAGGGTTCTTGCGTCACCGATATTAGTAGCGTTCAGTGCATATTTCAACTGATTCATCAGTTTGTACGCACGTTCCTTTGAGCCGGCACGAACAGTAAGAATTCCTCCGCCCATGCCATTTAACTGGCTCTGCACCAAATCATAATAAGGGTTTCCTTTCAGTGCCGGATAATTCGCTGACACACCCTCCTGCGTATTAATCCATTCCGCCAGTTGAAGGGCATTGCTGCAAATCCGGTCCATTCGCAGACCTAACGTGTCCATGCCGACAATGTTCAAATAAGCGTTCATTGGTGCCAGACAGCCGCCCATGTTCCGCCATATGCCGTTACGCAGTTTTGCTATGTAGGCAAAAGGACCATATTTTTTATATTCTGCCAGACCTTTGTAGCGTTCAAAATCCCACTGGAAATTTCCGCTGTCCACAATGACACCACTGATGGAGTTGCCGCCACCATTGATGTACTTCGAAGAAGAGTGTACTACAATATCCGCCCCAAAGTCAAATGGTCGAACCAAATAAGGTGTTGTCGTCGTGCTGTCTAAAATCAACGGCACCCCATGACGATGCACCAAATCGGCAACTTTCCGAATATCAACAACGTCCAGTCCCGGATTGCCAATAATCTCTCCATAAACGACTTTTGTCTTTTCATTGATGAGTGGTTCAATCTCCTCTACGGTTACATGCTCGACAAATCGTGTCGTAATGCCAAATTCCTGCAAATCCTCAAACAAGTCAATCGTGCCGCCAAAAAGACCACTTCCGGCAATCACCTCATCCCCCTCGCGGAGAATGTTCATCAATGCCAGTGTAACGGCGGACATTCCGGAGGCACAGGCAACTGCGCCCTTGCCCCCCTCCAGTTCATTGACTCTCCGTTCAAAAGAATCTACAACCGGGTTTCCAATCCGGGTATAAGCAAATCCCGGTTTTCTATTATCAAATACTTTTTCCAATTCTTCTGCCGTATCGTAGGCAAAAGCACTTACCTGTGTAATGGGTGGCACCGTAGCGCCATCCGGATTTTTCGTTACTCCCTTACCATGTAACAGCTTTGTATTAAATTCCATCTTAACTGCCGCCTTTCTTCTTAGATATAGGCACCCTGCTCAAAAATTCCGGCAGAATACATTGAGATTGCTTTGATATATTCTGCAATACCTTCCACAGAGAGGTCTGTCTGCTCTCTCAAATCAGAAAAATAAGTCTCGTCTGTATTCAACTGGGTAGTATCTACAATGGTGGTGTCCACAGCCAGCAAAACAATGACGCCGGCATGGTGCAGATGTTTCAAAATATCTGCCACCGGTTCTCCTGCCTTCGCACGATACAAGTAAGTATGTCTTCCTGCAACGCTCAATTCTTTCTCCACATCTGAGGCAAGCTCTGTCGTAAATCCATCTTCATTGATTGGGAATTCTACGATAACTGCCTTCTGTCCATTGAGGGCGGAACGAGTATAACGGTTTACTCTGCCGTTGTGGAGGCTCTCCTCCTCAGCATGAATTTTCTTCACGACACCACACGCAGAGGTCATATTGCTGACACGGTCAATGAGAATCAGCTCGCCCATTGTCTTATGAGCAGCAAACTCATCTGCCACAATCTGGTCTGCAAAAGCAATCTGGCAAACAGCAATTTCATTTTTCGCAAGTTTATCTGCCGTCTTTTTCTCTCCGGTATTGATGTCAATGGCATACGAAATCTGTGATACGATAGCCGGAATCATTTTCGTTCCGAGTTTTACAAAGAAGTTTTTACCATTGTAAAGCTCTGCATCGTCCATCCACAAAAGAGTGGCGGTCACTCCGGCAGCTGTTTTCAGGTCTGAGTTTACACTGAGAACACAGCCTCGTGACACATCAACCTCACGGTCTAACTGAATCGTAACCGGCTGTCCTGTGAATGCACTCTCCACCTCCTGATTGGCAACATGAATACTTTTTACATGAGCCTGCTCATTACTTGGAAGGGTAGTAATCTCGTCTCCCTTGTGAATCTCTCCTGCCTCAATCTGTCCCTGAAATCCTCGGAATGAATGGTTTGGACGGCACACTCTCTGTACCGGCATATAGAAGCCTTTTTCGGTTCGGGACTCGGCAATGTCTACTTTTTCCAAATAGTCAAGAAGCACATCTCCCTGATACCATGAAATTTTATCGGAACGCTTTGTCACGTTGTCACCCTCGGTAGCTGATACCGGGATAATGACAACATTTTTCAGAGAAAGCTCCTGTTTCAATTCTTCAATCTGTTTCTCAATCTTTCGGAACACTTCTTCGCTGTAATCTACCAAATCCATTTTATTTACGGCAAATACAAAGTAGTTAATTCCCATGAGGGAACAAATTCTGGCATGGCGTTTTGTCTGAACAAGTACGCCCTGCTTGGCGTCAATCAAAATAACTGCCAAATCAGCAAAAGAGGCGCCAACTGCCATGTTCCGGGTATACTCCTCATGTCCCGGCGTGTCTGCAACGATAAAGCTGCGGTTATCGGTGGTGAAGTAGCGGTATGCCACATCAATCGTGATACCCTGCTCACGTTCTGCCATCAAACCGTCCAGCAGCAGGGAGTAATCGATTTCACCGCCTCGGCTGCCTACTTTGGAGTCCAGCTCTAATGCCTTTTCCTGATCGGTATAAAGTAATTTGGAATCATAAAGAATATGTCCAATCAAAGTGGATTTCCCGTCGTCTACACTTCCACAAGTGATAAATTTCAATAAGCTCTGCATTTTAGAAATACCCCTCTCTTTTTCTTCTCTCCATACTTCCGGCTGCCTCATTGTCAATAACTCGGCTGGTACGCTCAGAGGATACGGCACTCAACGTCTCTTCAATAATTTCATCCAGCGTGTCTGCCTCGGACTCCACCCCGCCTGTCAGCGGATAGCAGCCCAATGTACGGAAACGCACTTTTTTCATTACCGGTTTTTCTCCCGGTTCCAGACGCATGCGGTCATCATCTACCATGATGATATTGCCATCCCGGTAAACAACCGGACGCTCTTTGGCAAAGTACAGTGAAGGAATCTCAATGTTCTCTCTGCGAATATACTGCCAGATATCTTTTTCTGTCCAGTTTGAAAGCGGGAACACACGAACTTCTTCTCCTTTGAACAGTTTCGTATTGAAAAGTTTCCACATCTCCGGTCTCTGATTTTTCGGATCCCACGCATGAGCAGAATTGCGGAACGAGAAAATACGTTCTTTCGCTCTTGATTTCTCCTCATCCCGTCGTCCACCGCCGAAAGCGGCTGTAAACTGGTATTTATCCAAAGCCTGTTTCAATGCCTGCGTTTTCATAATGTCGGTGTAAGCAGAACCATGGTCAAATGGATTGATTCCCTGCTTTTTCCCTTCTTCATTTGTATAAACGAGCATTTCCAAGCCGTATTTTTGTGCCATTTTTTCACGAAACTCTATCATTTCATGAAATTTCCACGTTGTGTCCACATGAAGGAACGGAAATGGCGGTTTCTCCGGATAAAATGCCTTCAATGCCAGATGCAGCATAACCGAACTGTCCTTTCCGATTGAATACAGCATAACCGGTTTTTCACACTCTGCTGCCACCTCTCTTATAATATAAATCGCCTCTGCCTCCAGCTCATCAAGATGAGATAACTTTCCCATTACTGTGGCCTCCTTTTCATTGTTTTCTATAAATTAGTATTTATTTGCATCTTTCATGTTAATGTGGATTGTCTGGGTATTCCCAAGAATATCCTCTACTGTCCAGTCTCTCAGGTCACCGTTTTCCGTAACCGTAAGACGGCTGCCTCTCCCCCCAATGTCAGCCCCCAGAAAGAAACTGATTGCTCCAAATTTACACTCCTTCAGACAAGAGGTACATCCCCAGCAGTCCCGAATATGTTTAATCTCCGCTTTTCCCTCCGGATTCTTTTTTATGAGATTTCCGGGACAAGCCTCGATACAACTGCCACATCCGACACACTGTGCCTTACGAATTTGTATGCTCATATACCGCACCCCCTGTCACAAGCTCCCGAAGAACAATCTGAATTTTGCCATCTGTCATTTTGGAATTGACATATTTCATCCACTCATCACTTTTCTCAGGATAATCCATATTTTCAGCAAAACTATGCCATCTCGTTTCTTTTCTCGCCATGAGATGAGCAATCACTACCTGACAGACGATTAACCTCTCTCTGATTTCATAAATTCTCAGAAGTTCATCCATGTCGTCCGCTTTCAGCCGCTGCAAACTTTCCAAGAGAAACCGAATTTTTTCCTCTGCCAGCTTTAGGCCGCTTTCATTATACTGGTAATCGGTACTGATACCTCCGGCATACTGGTCCATCACCTTCTGCATCGTCTCCTCCACCTGCTCAATGGTGAGAAGGGATTCCTCATTATTCAGATATTTCTCATACTCAGCCTGTTTCTCTTCTCCATGGAAATCGTTTTCAGCAGCGACACTCTGTTCGTCCAAATATTGAATTACGGACTCTGCCGCCATTTCTCCTTCTGCCAGCGCACCCGTTACATACTTCTGCGGACATCCGCCCGCTACATCTCCTGCGGCAAAAAGACCTTTTATCGTTGTGCGCCGCTGATTATCAATCCAGTAACCGCTTGCCGTATGTCCCCCTACGATGTAAGGCTCAGTTCCTTCAATCTCTACGTTCTGCTGTGAAGGTCCCTTCCCCGCCTCCAGCCATTTCAATGTCTGGCTCGGTGCCATGTTCAAATACGCTTTATATAATGACATCTCCTGCTCCTTCGAAATCTCATCTGTCTTCAAGTAGCAGGGACCTCTTCCCTCCCGGTTTTCCGTAACCGTTCCATACAACCGCTGGGAGGTGGTCAATCCATATTTCTTTTCGTAAATCTCACCTTTGGAATTCATCTGTTTCGCAAATACGCCTTGTGCAATCGTTCCCGTAGGAGCAATGGTATCCTTGCACCGCAGTGCAATAAAACGCATCTCAAAGGTGGTCATCTCGGCTCCCGCCAGTATGCCCATGGCATAACCGGCTCCCGTATTAAACGGCGGATACCACATCTTATGTCGTGAAAAGCCCGGATTATTCGGACGATACAATCCTGCTGCTCCGCCGGTGGCACAAATCACCGCCTTCGCATGAATCTCGTAAAATACCGGCTCATCCACATGGAAACCATATGCACCTTTGACTTGCCCGTCCTCAACAATGTAATCTGTTATATTTACATGGTTTAATACGGTAACATTTTCCTCCTCCTTCACTGCTTTCGCAAGGAGTGGCTTAATGTTCTCACCATTAATCTTAATGTTCCGGTCCCCTCTTGTAACATAATTACCGTCTTTATCTTTTAAAATGACAAGTCCCAAGTCCTCCATCACCTTTGTCACATGGTTCAGTCTTTCGGACATTGTCAGCAATAAATCTTCTCTCACAATGCCATCCGCATCTCTTTTGGCATAGTCCACATAATCCTGCGGCACTTTCCCTTCGGTAATGTATGCGTTAATGGCATTCACTCCGGCTGCCAGACAGCCGCTGCGCTTAATATTTGCCTTTTCTGCCACCAGCACCGAAATGTCTTTCCGGCTGCCCAGCGTCATCGCAGCAAAGCACCCGGCAGTTCCGCCGCCAATGATAAGCACATCTGTCTGAATTTCTTTTCTCTGTAGCTTTCTCATCTTTTCTCCTTCTTTTTGTAGTCATCAATTTGGATATTATGCCTTTTCGACACAAACGTCAAGTCTTTTTTACACTCCTATCAAATTACACAAACCGACAGACAAAACAAGTGACACTCCAATCAGCAAAAGATTACTGCCCTTTGTTTTATGTTTCAGTATCATATTCAATCCGTAAATGGCTAATATCATAACCAATACCGTATAATGCGGCAGCTCCGGATTGGTATTGGTAGCCATGCCGGACTTCACCAGACCTGCCATCACCGTCAACAGCAGTCCGGACACAATGACACGAATAGATTTTTTTATTTTTGCAAAAATAGTGATTTTTTCCATCCATTCATATAAATGAAAAATGCAGTTAAACACGCCGCAGGACGCAGCCACGCTGCACGAGAACCCCGCCAGTGCCATAAGCACGCCGCCAAAACCGCTGCCGGAAATGTTTACTCCGAACTCATAACCGATTCCCGTTAATGTTTTGCAGAGAATCGAACCCGGAAGAATATTTACAATCAATACAAGATGGTTGTAAAATTCGTTATCGCCAATGTAGTCCGGCACGAACAAGCCGTCTGCAATGGTGAGATACGCATCCCCGCCTCCGAAAGAAAGGAGAGAGGAAATCAACCCCTTCAGGCTGAAATGCAATGCGTGATGAGATACGAAAAGGAAAGCAGGAAGTGACAGCAAAATAAAAAACAAAATCCATATCACTGTTTTGACTGCCAGCGGACGCAAATCCGTCTTGACATTCTTTTTCTTCTTTGTTCCCCCTCGAACAACACCGTAAACGGACAAAACAACCATGAGGATTCTCGCCGTCCACGTGACATACTCATTCGAAATCACTCCGGCTTTTCCGACACAGAGCAGGTAGACACCGCCCACAAGAACTGTCACCGATACATTTTTCCAGTTAAATTCACATCCCGTATACAAAATAGCAAAAAATGCTACCAACAGTACATCCACCGTAGATACGCCAAAAATCGGCGTTCTGTCAATCCGAAAAATTCCCAGAAGATTTTTTCCGGCACTGAGAATAAATACTCCGGCGATAACACACCAAAGAATGACTCTCTTAGAGGAATGATTATATTTCTTAACCGTATCTACAATATATTCTGTCAAAAGGCACATGATAAAAGCTGTAATTCCAATCGAGGCATACTGAATCTGCGTCAAGAGAACATCATCAAGCTGTTTCAGCACAGACAACATCAGCACCGTCAGGAGTGCTCCCGGCAATGCCATGGCAACACCGCCTGCCAACATTCCTCTCTTGCCGCAATACTGGTATCCAATGCCGGACGCCAGTTCCACCGGCAAAGCTCCCGGCGTCAGCGTCGCCGCCACAATATCTTTATCATACTCCTCTTTGTTTACCATCTTTTTTTCCTTCACTGCCTCCTGCTCAATTACAGGAATCAGTGCATTCCCCCCACCAAATCCGATTACCCCCACTTTTAACATCGAGTGGATTAACGTCCATAACTTTTTCATTTGCAATCGGCCTCCATTCACGTTTTTTTATGGAACGTAACCAATTATATCAAAGGATTCCCACAAACGCAAGTCCTAATTCCTACTTTTCTGATATGCTTTATAGAAAATGTTACTGTTCAGAGGGTTACAAGTGTATATAGAGCGACTGACGTGCTCGCACGTTCAAAGCTCTATATACATCTTGTAACTCCTCGAACAGAGGAACTGCCCCCCAGCATGAGTAAAATCCAGCCGCCTCACCCCCGCATGAGTATTGTCGGTGCGCCGTTTCCTTCGATATAGGATTTTGTAATAATCACTTTTCCAATCATATCATCCTTCGGAATTTCATACATAATATCCATCATAAACTGTTCGATAATAGAACGCAATGCCCTTGCCCCGGTCTTTTTCTCATAAGCCTTAGCAGCGATGGCATGGAGAGCGTCTTCTTCAAACTCCAAGTCCACCTCATCCATCTGCAACAGTTTCCGGTATTGTTTCGTAATAGCATTTTTCGGTTTTGTCAACACCTGCACCAAAAGTTCTTCATTCATCTCCTGCAAAGAAAATACGATAGGAAGGCGTCCAATAAACTCAGGAATCAACCCATATTCCCGAATATCCTCGGTTTCCACCTTAGCAAAGATATCCGTATCATCATCGTACTTGTCTTTTAAATCCGAGCCAAACCCCATCGTTCCCTGCTTGGTCAGTCTTCTTTTAATAATGTCCTCCAAGCCCGGAAAAGCACCACCGCAAATAAACAGTATATGACTTGTATTTACCGTAGTCATAGGCACCATGGCATTTTTATTTGTAGCACCTACCGGCACTTCAATATCCGCCCCCTCCAGCAGTTTCAAAAGTGCCTGCTGAACGGATTCACCGCTGACATCCCGATTATTTGTATTCTGTTTTTTGGCAATCTTGTCTATCTCATCAATATACACAATTCCCCTCTCCGCCAACTCCACGTCATTTTCTGCATTGGCGAGAAGTTTGGAGATTACACTTTCCACGTCATCACCGATGTAACCAGCCTCGGTCAGTGCGGTAGCGTCAGTGATAGCAAGAGGAACCTGCAACAGCTTTGCCATCGTTTTTACCATGAAGGTTTTGCCGCTTCCGGTAGGTCCAAGCATGAGCATATTGGATTTTTCAATCTCGATATCATCTTCTGTTTTCTCTTTTTCTGCCAGCACCCGTTTATAATGATTATAAACTGCTACGGCAAGCACCTTTTTTGCCCGGTCCTGCCCCACGACGTACTCATCCAGATTTCCTTTAATTACATGAGGTGCCGGGAGCCGGTTAATATCCAGTACGGGCGTTTCCTTCTTTTCTTTTTTCTTTGTTTTCACCTTGTGACGCTGCTGAAAATCCTCCGGTGCCTCCATGCCCATTGAACCGAGATTGATAAATTCCATCCCCGGAAACTGGGGCATCCCCTGAAATCCCATCTGGTCAAAGGTTCTTTGCATACAATCCGAACATATCGTGATGTTGTTCGGAATCGTAATCATATTCTTCACTTTGCTCTCCGGACGATGGCACATATAACAAATTCTTTCGTAACCATCATGTTTTCCCTTGTCACCATTATCACTTGTAATTTCTCTGTTTTCTTCACTCATATCCTCTTTCCTTCCATTTCTGTAGTGACTGCAAATGCCTTTTTAAAATCGGAAACAACCGAGCAGGAATTTCCCACTCGGTTATCTGTCCATCCTTGTAAGCATTTACAATTTTATCAATAGGTGCTGCGCCATGGATATACTTGTGAATCACTTTCGTTATTATATCCATTGCCATTGTAATAATCATTCCCCTGTGAATTATTTCCTTGGGAATTGTTTCCTTTAGAACCGGAACTGCTGTCTGTATCATCGTCCAGACCGTCCAGTGTATCTTTACTCTTCAAAGTAACCTTCAATTTCTTTTCTTTATACTCGCCGTCACTACTGCGTTTTACCGTAACCGTAATCTCCGTACCTACCTTCGTATTGTTTACGATTTCCTGAACTTCATTGATAGTCTTTACTTCTCTGTCATCCAGTGCAGTGATAACGTCTCCCTGTTTGATTCCTGCTTTGTAAGCAGCTCCGGTATCGGAAACGGCTTTTACATAAACACCAACCGGGATTCCATAGGTAGAACTGGTGGTTTCATCAATCGTCATGCCGGTAATTCCGAGATAACCTTTTTCTTCGTCCTTCAAAACGGTTCGATCCATCAAATCATTGATAACGGAAACTGCGTCACTCATCGGAATCGCATAGCCCATTCCCTCTACTGTAGTATCTCCATATGAGAAATACTTAGAGGAGTTAATGCCGATTACGTTACCATTGGTATCAATCAATGCGCCGCCGCTGTTTCCCGGATTAATCGCTGCGTCTGTCTGCAGCAAAATCTGAGTTGTCGTTTCAGAGGAACCATCTGACGAGGAGGATGACGTCACTTCTCTGTCTTTAGCACTGAGGTAACCAACCGTAACAGACTGTCCATATCCCAATGCATTACCGATAGCAATCACCATCTGGCCAACTTTAGCGTCATCAGAACTTCCCAGAGATGCAACCTTGATACTCTGTTTGGTACTGTCCTTCAAATCACTGAGCTTCACAATCAGCACTGCCAAATCGTTGGATTCGCTCGTTCCTTTTACTTCCGCATCTACGGATTCACCATCATTAAACTGTACGGAAATCTCATCTGCGTCAGCGACGACATGATTATTTGTCACAATCAATAACTGGTCATCATCCTGCTTTACAATAAATCCCGAACCTGCACCCTCGGACGAATACGTCTGTCCAAAATAAGAGGTCTGGGTACTCTTTTCAGTAATCGCCACAATTGAAGGCATAACCTGTTCCACAATGCCGGACACATCCGAAACTCCTGCTGCACCGCCGGATACCGTAGTGACCGGAACACTTGTGCCGGAGGTATTTACCTTGCCAATCGTGTCACTGCTGCCGCCCCGAACCTTGCTGAACACTGTGTTCAGTCCGAAGAAACAAACAGCCGCCACAACGCCAAATACTGCGGCACTGAGTATCACCTTTGGAATTGACATACCCTTGCCCGTCTTTTTCGGTTTTTCCGGTTTCGGCTGCTGAGCTGCCGTTGTATTCTGAAAACGGTAGGTATTGTCACCGGATGGCATAGGCTGCGGGCCGCCGCTTGTCTGTCCGCCGGTCTGGTTTGACATTCCCGGCGTCACACTGCCTGCTTTTGTGGAATCCTGCATAACAAAGCCATTTTCTTGGTTCATATAATTATTTTCGTCCATGAAAAACACCCTTTCTTCTTAAGCTATGGATTATTATAATCATTAATTGTGTTAAGTTTGTGAAGAAATTTTTGGTTTTCAACAAAGGAACACTATTCTGTGGGATAAAACCAAAAAATCATTGTTAAATGTCGCAAAATGGTATATACTTGTAGGAAGATATTTGGAAGTCATTATTCCAGAAAAATTCAGACAGAAAGGATGGGCTCGGTTTTGATAAAGGAAAATCAAAAACTTCTAAATCTTTTTCGAATTTTAATCGATACCGTCATTATTATAATTTCCTTTTACGGTTCCTATTATTTACGTTTTAGCGATAACAGTTTTCTCATTCAATGGCAATGGATTAAAGAGCCGATAGGATTGTACGGTTCTTTGAAGGATTACACGCAGATTTTATTTATGCTGATTCCCTGTTACCTCATATCTTACTACTTTTTTCATTTATATGACCCAAAACGGGTGAAGAGCAGAAAGTCCGAATTATTGAATGTAATTAAATCCAATGCAGTCGGAATTCTCTACTGTGTCGCCTGCCTTTTCTTTTACCGAAATGCCAGCTACGCCCGGCTTTTTATTCTTATCTTCATTATACTGAACTGTTTTTTGGACGGTGTTGCCCGTTTCTCCATGACGACGATTTTGAGGAAAATGCGCCGGAAAGGATTTAATCAGAAGCACGTCCTTTTGGTCGGCTACAGTCGTGCCGCCGAAGGGTATATTGACCGTCTGCTGGCACATCCGGAGTGGGGATACCGCATCCATGGAATTTTGGACAACCATAAGCCACTCGGTCAGATTTACCGGAATATGTACATCATCGGTAAAATTGATGAATTAGAAACCATGCTTGCCGAAAATGATTACGACGAAATCGTTATCACGCTTGGACTGGAACACTATGACGTGCTGGAAGACATTGTTACCGTCACTGAAAAATCCGGTGTTCACACAAAATTTATACCGGACTATAACAACATTATACCGACAAGACCTTATACCGAGGATTTAGACGGTCTTCCGGTTATTCACGTGAGAACTGTACCGCTTTCCATTTCTCTCAACAAAGTGGTTAAGAGAGCATTTGACATTGTTGGTTCTCTCATCCTTATCCTGCTGTTCTCCATCCCAATGTTAATCGTTTCCATCCTCGTGAAAGTGACGTCACCGGGACCGCTGATTTACAAGCAGGAGCGTGTGGGACTGCACAACAAACCTTTTAAAATGTACAAGTTCCGTTCCATGGAGGTGCAGGACGACTCAAAGGAAAAACAGGCGTGGACCGTAAAGAACGATCCCCGCGTTACGCCAATCGGCAAGTTTATCCGCAAGACCAGTCTGGACGAATTACCGCAGTTTTTCAATGTATTAAAAGGGGAAATGAGCCTTGTCGGGCCAAGACCGGAGCGTCCGTTCTGGGTAGAAAAGTTCAAGGAGGAAGTACCCCGCTATATGATTAAGCATCAGGTTCGTCCCGGTATCACCGGATGGGCTCAGGTAAACGGCTACCGGGGGGATACCTCCATCCGTCTCCGCATTGACTGTGATTTGTATTACATCGAAAACTGGACGTTCGGACTGGATATCAAGATTTTATTTTTAACGGTATTCAAAGGATTTGTTAATAAAAATGCCTATTAGGGCAGTGACCAGAACTTTCTCAATTCCTCTTTCATTTCCTCACCATTTACAATCTGGTAAGGAAACCATTCTCTTGGGAACAACGACAGATATTGACGTTGTAAAAAGCGCTGGTCAAGTAAAAGAATCGCCCCCTTGTCTTCGGCGGTGCGGATAACACGTCCGCCCGCCTGAAAGACTTTATTTACACCCGGGTAGAGGTAAGCGTAGTCAAAGCCTCTGCCCTTTTTCTCATCATAATACTCTTTAAACAACTCCCTCTCATGGCACACCATAGGCAGTCCTGTTCCGACGATAACCGCGCCAATCAGACGGTCCTCCTTCAAGTCGATGCCCTCGCTGAAAATTCCGCCCATCACACAGCAGCCGATAACACTTTCTTTTGCCGCACCGTCAAAGGCATTTAAAAATTCTTCTTTTTCCTTTTCTCCCATATCATTTTCCTGTAAAAGGAGCTGCTGCCCCGTCTTTACCTTCAGCCTTGCCACTACTTGGTCCATAAACGCATAGGAGGGGAAGAACACAAGATAATTTCCCTCTTTTGCCGAGACAAAATCCTCAATGTAGCGGGCAATCTTTTCATATTCCTCCGGCCCCCGGCGGGTATATTTACTGGTGACATCTCTGGCAATCAAAATTTTTCTCTGCTCCGGCAAAAAAGATGACTTAGCATAAACAGCCGCATCTTCTGAGGTTCCGGCAAGCTGTTCTTTGTAATAGCGGATAGGCAAAAGCGTAGCCGAAAAAAAGACAGCACTCCGCCCTCGCCCTAACACCTCTTTCAGGCACTCCGAAGGATCCATGCACTGCAATTTTATGCGGAATCGTCTGTCGCTGTCATAATCCAGATAAATGCGGTATTTGTCGTCCAGCCACTCCAGCACTGCCGAGAAGCAGCGGACACCAAAATAAAAATTTACCAGTGTATCCCTCTCCGGTTTTGGAAGGGCAGGATAATCTTTAGCAAACCGTTCATAATCTGCCAAAACACGCAGAAGCTGAAAATAAAATGTCCCCACTTCTTTTATCGTCTCAAATTCATCACATTCTCGTTTCCAACCCAGCATACAGCGGTTTGCCGCCTCCAGTGAACGCTCAAACTTTCGCAGATTGTACTGCACCTCCGGACGTTTCTCGTGACGTCCTATCTCACGAATTATCTTTTTTACCTCAAGAAAATCCTCCTTCACCAGCCTTGCACTGTACATCTCCCTGCCTCGTTCCACCAGATTATGAGCCTCATCAATGAGAAAAATCATATTTCCCTTCTTTTCATTTGAAAAAAATCGACGAAGATAAACGTTCGGGTCAAAAGCATAATTATAATCGCAAATAACCGCATCCGCATAAAGGGCAGCGTCCAATCCCAGCTCAAACGGACATACCATGTGTTTCTCTGCATATTTCAGCAAAATCTCTCTTGTCAGTTTTTCTTCATTCACAAGCATATCATACATAGCGTCATTCACCCGGTCATAATGCCCCAGTGCCCGCTGACAATCTCCGGGGCTGCAGGAAATTTTGTCCAAAACGCACATTTTCTCTTTCGCCGTAATCGTCAACGGCTTAAAAGAAAGATTCTGCTGTCCCAAAAGCGAAAAACAATCTTCCGCCACTGTTCGGGTAATGGTCTTTGCCGTCAGATAAAAAATCCTGTCACTCAGCCCCTCCCCCATAGCTTTTACCGCCGGAAATACGGTTGTAATGGTCTTGCCAACTCCGGTAGGCGCCTGAATAAACAGTTTTTTCTTATCCTCTATCGTATGGTAAGTCACTGCCGCCAGTTCTTTTTGTCCCGGACGATAAGGGAACGGAAACTGCAATCGGCGTATGCTTTCATTTCTTTTCCGTTTCCAATCATATTCGTAAACCGCCCATCTCTCGTAACCATCCATGAGGTTTGTAAACCACTCCACGATTTCCTTTCTGGTGTAAGTTTCCTTGAACCTTCGAATAAATTCCGTCTCCATGTTGCAGTAGGTCACCTGCACCCCAATCTCCGGCAGATTCTCCCTTTCTGCCACCATGTAGGCGTAACACATCGCCTGTGCCTGATGAACAAAAATCGGCTTTTTCATTTCCTTTACATCCAGATACACACCTTTAATCTCATCCACCAGCACTCCCTTTTCATCACGAAAAATGCCGTCAGCACGTCCCTCCACCCGCAAGGTAAACGTATCTCCATAGCCAATGCTTTTCATTTTCTGCAACGTAAAAAGAGAGACCTCCGCCTCATAGCCAAGTCCCATGCTTTTTTGAATCTTTCTGTGAATTTTGCTGCCCATCTGCATTGCCTCGGTATTGCCGGCTCCCGCCCCACCGGAGGTAATATCTCCCGAACGGAAAATAAACTCCACAAGGCTGCGGACAGAGATTTTGATAATTTCATTTTCTTCGTTCATAAATAGTGTGTTTCCTATCCCATACAAACATTCTGTAAAAAAGGCAAACCCCCGATAGCCTATCCGCTACCGGAGGTTTCAGGAAAATCAGCCTTCAATCTGTATATATTTTTTCTGCTCAACTTCGGTTTGTTTTTGAACCTTTGGTACATGCAGTTTCAAGATTCCGTCTTCAAACTTAGCTTTCACATCCTCTTGTTTTACCTGTTCTCCTACATAGAAACTGCGGCTGGCAGAACCGTAATAACGTTCTTTTCGAATGTACTTTCCATTCTCATCTTTTTCGTCATTCTGCGTACCATGTGCAGCACTTACTGTCAAATAGCCATCTTTAAGTTCTGCCTTTACATCTTCTTTTTTTACGCCCGGAAGTTCAATATCCAGCTCATAGCTGTCTTCCATTTCCTTAACATCTGTCTTCATAGCGTTTGTCTGATTGGCATAACCATTAAAGTTACCAAATGGCTTTGTAAAACCATCAAAAAAATCATCAAACAAGTTTTCTCCAAAAATACTAGGCATCATCATAAGTCATTCCTCCTTTTCTTCCGGAAATTATTTTTATTCCCGGATTGACCATTTATAACGTGAACTAAAATTTTCGGAACAGAGATTCATGCGTTGTAGCTATGTCACTGCAGCTCACTTGTTCTTTGCTCTAAGTATGTTATACCACAATTATTAGCACTCGTCAAGAGGGAGTGCTAATAATTTTTGAAATTTTTTGAATTTTTCCTAATAACCGAACCAACGCCGTACAATATTTCTTTCAGAGTGCAATAAAAAAAGCAAACCACTAATCCACCCGTTCTCCTTCTGCTCCATACACTTCGCAGAATCTCGCATGAAATGCCGGTGGTTCATCCGCCGCGTACAAATGAGAAATATCTCCGTAAGAGCTTACCCGGAACGAAGCAATTCCCTTTCTTCTCTCCTCTGTGTTAATGGTTGTAACCGAGGATGGTGCTGCACAAAAGCCATGCCAGAGAGGCATAGGAGAAATGCCAAGCAAATGGCTGAGAATTACGCTCTCCACTCCGAAGTGGCAGAACAAAACAATCCGGTCCGTATTCGCTTTTTCCACCCGGTAATAATTCCCTTCTCTGACGTAGCCATGTTTCGCCAGCAGTTCATCCATACCTTGAGCTACCCACTGGTACTCCTTTTCCACCTTTCCCTCTGTCATTATGTCCGTACTGCTCCAAAGGTTCTTGTCATAATATTTTTCTTCCTTTGTCCAGTCCTGCGGCAGCCAGTCCCATGCAATCTTTCTCTCCTTCGCATCCGGGCGGGCAATCTTTGCCCGGAAAAATTCCTGCAGCCATGGAAGTTCCACAGCCTCGCGATTCATTTTTTTCAACGTAACCCCTGCTGTATCCTTTGCCCTGCCAAGCGGCGATACATAAAAATCCTTTACCTCCAGTTTAGCAATTCTTTCAGCTAAAAGTTCTGCCTCTCTCCACCCCTTTGGTGTCAGTGAATCAATTTCATAATCAGGGTCTCCATGTCTTATAATTAATATCTGCATAATAATCTCTAATCTCCATTTCCTTAAAATTAAAAAAGAGACGTTATATGTTCATCCAAACACATAACGCCTCCTTCGTCCATCAAACCGATATGTTTAGTTTAATTCTAAACTTCGGCAGGCAAATCTGCCAATGCTTTCTCATAATCCGACAGAATCGCATCTTGCAACATTGCTCTCATGTCTCCATTGATAGGATGAGCGACATCACGATACTCTCCGTCAGGTATCCGTTTACTAGGCATTGCAATGAATAAGCCTTTCTCTCCTTCAATTACCTTTATGTCATGAACTACAAATGCATCGTCGAAAGTTACTGAGACAACAGCCTTCATTTTAGATTCCTTGCTTACTACTCGGACTCGAATGTCTGTAATCTGCATTGCCTTTCCCCCTTTTCTGTGTGTTACTATAATACGTAACGCTCATTTTGTTCAAAAACAATTTTGATTTCGTCTGGGGTGCCAACGTAATTCGAATTTGCTCGAATCGTTCCATGGCTCTCTACGATGCAATTTTCTATATAGGTGTTATCCCCAATGTACACATCATTTAAAATGATTGAGTTACGTATTGTGCAATTGTTGCCTACATATACTTCTTTGAATAACAGTGAGTCAGTTACCTCTGCATTAATGATACATCCGCTGGCGACTAAACTATTTCTCACCTTTGAACCGGCATTATACTTTGCCGGAGGATGATCCTCAATCTTTGATGCTATATTTTGATATTCATCAAAGAAGTATTCCCTTGTCTCCCTTTTCAGGAAGTCCATATTTGTTTTGAAATAGGAATCTACTGTCGTAATATTACTCCAATAGGAATCCATCTGATAAGCATATATTTTTTTAATTCCCTTATACCGTATGAAGATGTCCTTTACTAAGTCAAATCCGCCTTCTGCGCCTGCCCGTTCTATCATTTCGATAAGCTGTCGGCGGCGAACGATATAGATACCGGTTGAAACAAGCGTCTTATCCGTCCGAATCGGTTTCTCCTCAAACTCTGTCACCAATCCGTCCGAATCCACAGTAACCATACCGAAGCGGCTGGAATCTTCAACGTTTCCCAAATCCTTGGTCACTATTGTGATATCCGCATTTTTTGCAATGTGATATTCCAAGAGTTTGTTCATATCCATCTTGTATACACAGTCCCCGGATGCGATAATCACATACGGTTCATGACTGCTCTTCAAAAAATCGATATTTTGCGCGATGGCGTCTGCCGTACCGCGATACCACTGATTATTATCATGTGTCTGTGTCGGTGTAAAGACGAACAGTCCTCCCTGCTTACGTCCAAAATCCCACCATTTTGATGAATTCAAATGTTCTGCCAGAGATTTTGAATTATACTGGGTAAATACACCAACTTTGCTAATCTGCGAATTTGCCATACTGCTCAAGGCAAAATCAATACTGCGGTATCCCCCTGCAATTGGCATTGCTGCCGTCGCTCTTTTTCTTGTCAGTTCCTTCATCCGGCTGCTGGAACCACCAGCCAGAATCAATCCAATCGCCCTCATTCCACGTCACCTGCCTTTATCAGTGTTTCTCCTCCTGCAAGCTTGCCATCCGGATAATCCTCTCTCGTGGTCTTACCTGCAATTGCGGTATTCTTGCCTATCGTGACGCCATCAGGAATCACCGTATTGTCCCCGATTGTTACTAAGTTAAAGGCGTAAACATCCGGTTTTAACTTATTCGGTATGTCATCCTCTCCGACACCCAGCTCACAATCATCGCCAATTATCGTTCCCTCTGCTACAATTGTTCGGTCAAGCGTCGTATTCTTCCCAATACGCGTGGAGTTCATAATGATAGAATCCCGGATAACAGCGCCTTCTTCAATTACCACATCCGAACCGATAACAGAATTATACACCTCTCCATAGATTTCACAGCCATCCCCCATAATAGCTTTGTCAACTACAGCATGCTCTGCTATGTATTGTGGTCGAATCCATTCATTCTTTGTGTAAATCTTCCAAAACTCCTCATAAAGATTAAACACCGGGATTAAGTCAATTAACTCCATGTTTGATTCCCAATAGGAACCGAGAGTACCAACATCTTTCCAATAGCTGTTGTACTCATAGGCAAATACCCTGTCTCCTCTCTGCTGACAATACGGCAGAATGTGTTTTCCAAAGTCACAGCCCTTCTGGTCTTTCAATTTAATCAATGCTTCCTTTAGTATCGGCCATGAGAATATGTAGATTCCCATTGATGCCAAGTTGCTCCGCGGGTGTTCCGGTTTCTCTTCAAATTCAAGAATCCGATTCGTGTCATCTGTGATGCATACTCCAAAACGACTCGCCTCTTCGATAGGCACAGGCATCGTTGCCATTGTGATATCTGCGTGATTAGCCTTATGGAAATCTAGCATAACCTGATAATCCATCTTGTAAATGTGGTCCCCGCCCAGAATCAATACATAGTCCGGATTATACAATTCCATATAAGCCAGATTTTGATAAATTGCATTAGCGGTTCCCGTATACCACTCGCTACTCGTACTTCTTTCGTAAGGTGGAAGAACCGATACACCTCCCACGTTACGGTCCAAGTCCCACGGAATTCCGATTCCGATGTGAGTATTCAGTTTCAACGGCTGGTACTGTGTCAGTACACCTACCGTATCTACACCTGAATTGATACAGTTACTCAATGGAAAATCGATGATTCGATACTTTCCCCCAAAAGCAACAGCAGGTTTTGCTACATTCGACGTCAGGACACCTAACCTGGAACCCTGTCCGCCAGCAAGCAACATGGCTATCATTTCTTTTTTAATCATGTTTATCACCTCTGTTGTTATTTGATAATTACAGTATAACATATGTTTTAGAAAAAGCAAAACAAAATTTACCATTTTTTATTATTTTTTTATTTCCACGAGAAATATTCATAAAATTTTGTTCGTTTTTTCCTTTTATCTTGTATTTTTTATAAGGCAACGATATAATGTCAATAACGTTCAAAAAGGTGTCACATGAACAAACACTCTGCGAAGTATCGCATGAGCAAACGTTGAAACGATACTTCGCAGAATGTTAAAAAAATTTTCATATATAATATAGAAGAAAGGCGTTACTATGTATACGATTGATTTTAATCACCCATGTCATATACACTTTATTGGTATCGGCGGAATCAGTATGAGCGGCTTTGCCGAACTTCTCCACTCCATGGGGTTCACTATCACCGGTTCCGACTGGCAGGAAAGTAAAATTACGGAGCATTTGGAAAGTCTGGGTATTCCGGTAATATACGGGCAAAAAGAAGAAAATATCAGCGACGACATTGATTTGGTTGTCTATACGGCGGCTGTAAAACCGGAAAATCCGGAATACAGCGAGGCACAAAAACGGGGCATACCAATGATGGAACGAGCCAAAATGGTTGGACAGGTAATGAAAAATTACTCCTCTGCCATCGCCATCTCCGGGACACATGGCAAAACAACAACCACATCCATTGCCTCCCATATTTTCATGGCGGCAGAACTGGATCCTACCATTTCCGTAGGGGGAATCCTTGATGCCATCGGCGGAAATATCCGTATCGGACACTCCCGGCATTTTATCACCGAGGCTTGCGAGTACACGAACAGTTTCCTGCAATTTTACCCAACTGTGGGAATTATCCTTAATATTGAAGAAGACCACATGGATTTCTTCAAGGATTTAGATGATATTCGCCATTCCTTCCGGGAGTTTGCGAAACGGATTCCGTCTCATGGAACGTTAATTATTAATGCCGATATTGAAAATTATGAGGAGATTACAAAGGATCTGCCTTGCAAAGTGCTGACTTACGGACTGGACAACCCGGACGCAGATTTCACCGCAGCCAATATTTCTTATGATGAAATGGGACACGGTAATTTTGATGCTGTCGTCAATGGTAAAACCGGCAGCCACTTTTCTCTCGAAGTCGTAGGCAGGCATAACGTATCGAATACACTCGCTTGTCTGGCTCTCGCCTCCCTTTACGGCATTGAGGACTCTGTCGTTCAGGCTGCTCTGTCGGCTTTTCATGGTACGGACCGCCGTTTCCAGTATAAAGGGGAAAAGAACGGCTTTGCTATTATTGATGACTACGCTCACCACCCGACGGAGATTTCCGCAACGCTGGAGGCGGCAAAAAAATATCCGCACAAAAATTTGTGGGTTGTCTTTCAGCCTCACACCTACACAAGAACGAAGGCTTTCCTTGATGATTTTGCAAAATCTCTTTCCATGGCAGACAAAGTGATTCTCACCGATATTTATGCTGCAAGGGAAAAAGACCCCGGTGACATCTCCTCGCAGGACATTGCCACAAAATTGGAAAAGTTAGGAAAAGAATCCTATTATATCGCCCAATTTGAGGACGTTGAAAAATTTATTTTAAAAAATTTAACCAACGGTGACCTGTTGATAACTATGGGTGCCGGAAATGTAGTAGAAATCGGAGAAAATTTATTACAGGGATAACTTATGCACATTATCCACAGCCTTATCAACATTCTGTCGAATCGATTGGCTGTGGATACTTTTTTGTCAAGTAAAATTTGTGAAATCTTGATTTTTTTTGTAATTTTACTTCAAACGCCGAAAAACCGTTGTTTTTTTAATATATTTTTTGTCTCATTTTCTTTTCGAACATACGTTATCAACATTGTCCACATTGTCCACTCATTTTTTCTACACACATTGACGCATTTGCAAGTGTTTTTTCTTTATGGTATGATGTCGGTGTCGCGAATTACTACGTTGCCGTAGGAACCGATATTACAACTTAACAGATGTTACAACTTGAAAGGACTGAAATACATATATGGGATTTACACTATCATCCGGTCAGAACTCCGGGCAAACACTTGTACCAGACACGTTTATACAGAAATTTATGCCCACAGCAGATGGCAACTTTGTAAAGATTTATCTCTTTCTTCGAATGCTCTGCCAAAAGCCTTCCTCCGATGATTTATCGGTTAGTTTTCTGGCTGATGAGATGGAATGTACCGAAAAAGACATTTTACGGGGACTTCATTATTGGCAGCGGGAAGGTTTGCTGGAATTGAAGGAGGATGGCGGTGAGCTGTCGGCTGTTACTTTTACGGACATGGAAAAGACGGACAAGCATATCTCGTCACCAGTGCCGGTAAAAGAACCAGCACTGACAAAGGAAACGACATCTGAAAAAGTTGCCAATCTTCCTCCGGTATCTGCCAGAACATTGGAGTTTACTGTTCCGTCAAAGCAGACCTACACGCCAATGCAGGCAGACGCTCTTATGAAGGATTCGGAAATTGACCATGCCATTGATTCTGTGGAAAAGATTTTGGGTGAACCGATTTCTCCGGCTCATTTGCAGACCATTCTTTATTTTATGTGTGATGTCGGCTTTTCCTCTGACCTTTTGATTACTTTGTATAAAGTTGCCGTAGGAAAAGGGAAAAAACAGCCAAATTACATTGAGGCAATCGGTATCAACTGGGCATCTCAGGGAATTACAACCCCGGAGGAGGCACAGGAGGAGGCTGCTAATTTCAGCGGACGCTACGCTCTGGTGTCTCAGGCATTTGGCATACAAGGAAGTTTGAAACCGGCTCAGCGTGAAATCGTGGACGGCTGGAATTCTTATCATTTTGCTGACAGTATCATTGCCGAGGCGTGTAAAAGAACGGTGTTGCAGACAGGGGACGCCAACTTCCAGTACACCTCCAAAATTTTGGATAACTGGCACAAAAAACAGGTGAGTTCCCTGCAGGATATTGAGAAGTGTGACGAATCCTATAAGAATCAGAAAAAGGCGGCACAAAATTCTCAAAAAGCGGCACCTCGGAAAAATCAGTTTCAAAATTTCCCGCAACGCTCTTACTCTCAAAATGACTATGACAGTCTGGAGAAGAAATTGTTGAGAGGACAGCGGAACTAACCAGAAAGGGTATTCTTATGAAACTTACGAACAGTCAATACGAACAGCTGATGTCGAAATACTACGAACGCCAGCTGCGGACAAAGCACATTGCCGAGGAACGCAGTGCTGAAATCCGCAAAACGATACCGGAGTATGCTCGCTTGGAGAACAAAATACGAAATCTCTCTGTGGACTATGCCACAGCACGTCTGACACACAGCACTCCCGCTGATGACTTGCAGGCACAGATTCATCATATTACCGCAGAGAAGGAGGAGTTGCTCATTCAGAACGGATATTCACCGGACTACCTCAAGCCGGTCTACTACTGTCCCGACTGTCAGGACACAGGCTACATTGGGAATCAGAAATGTCACTGTTTCGAAAAGGAAATCGTGAATTTTCTTTACTCCCAGTCGAACTTGCAGGAAATTTTGTCCTACGAAAATTTCTCCTGCTTTGATTTGGAGTTGTATCCGGATGATTATGTAGAGCAAGCCACCGGGCAGACGCCTAGAGATAATATGCGGAAAATTCTCCAGATGGCAAAGGATTTTGTCAAGTATTTTGATGAAGAACCCGGCAACCTTTTATTGTACGGGAACACAGGTGTGGGCAAGACATTTCTCACAAATTGCATTGCCAAAGAGTTATTAGACACATCTCATACCGTTGTCTACTTGACTTCTCTGCAACTATTTGATATTTTAGAGACGTACAAATTTAATCGTGAGCTTTCTCATGCTGAAAAAGACGCCACGATTTCCTATATATTGGACAGTGACCTTCTGATTATTGACGATTTAGGGACGGAGTTGAACAATAGTTTTACCTCCTCCCAACTCTACCGGTGCATTGACGCCCGGCTGAACAACCGACGGTCCACAATCATTTCAACGAATTTGTCATTTGATGACCTTCGCGAGCAATACAGCGAACGTATCTTTTCCCGGCTGACCAGCAATTATTCGCTGCTCAAATTAACCGGGGATGACATTCGTTTGAAATTAGCTATAAAGAATTATGGAGGAGAACCACAATGAGTCAAAAAGATTTATCACAGACAATCCCGTATGGCGACTTAGCCATCATCCCTTTGGAGAGCAGCCGTATGATTGGAAAGAAGGTTGACGATTATATCGTTGACTGGAGAAACAAAAGCAATCCGTCACCATCCATTCATTTCACCAATTACAAAAAAGATTCTTACATTATTGATGCCGTCTGCCCGCGGTTCGGTTCCGGTGAGGCGAAGGGTATCATCAATGAGTCCATTCGAGGAAAAGATGTGTACCTTTTGGTTGATGTATGCAACCACAGCTTATCTTATAAAGTGTGCGGAAATGTAAATCATATGTCACCGGATGACCACTATCAGGATTTGAAACGTATGATTGCCGCCATCAGCGGAAAGGCAAGACGAATCACCGTTATTATGCCATTCCTCTATGAAAGCCGTCAGCACCGCCGCAGCTCCAGAGAATCTCTGGATTGTGCTTTGGCTCTCCAAGAGCTGACAAGCATGGGCGTGGAAAATATTATCACCTTTGATGCCCATGACCCAAGAGTGCAGAATGCCATCCCGCTGAAAAGTTTTGAGACGGTTCAGCCAACCTATCAGTTCATCAAGGCACTTCTTGCCAATGTAGATGACATTCACATGAATGCGGATAACATGATGATTATCAGCCCGGATGAAGGTGCTATGGGAAGAGCGATTTACTTTGCCAATGTCACCGGCGTTGATGTAGGTACTTTTTACAAACGAAGAGATTATACAAAGATTGTGGAAGGTCGCAACCCGATTATTGCCCATGAGTTCTTGGGTGCTGATGTGTCCGGAAAGGATGTTGTGGTAATTGACGACATGATTTCTTCCGGTGAGAGCATGATTGATGTGGCTACGGAATTGAAACGCAGGAATGCGAATCGTATTTTTATTGCCTCGACTTTTGGTCTTTTTACAAATGGCCTGGCGAAGTTTGATGAGGCATATAAGAGTGGCCTGATTTATCGTCTTATGACAACGAATCTTGTTTATCAGCCACAGGAACTGCTGGAGAGAGAATATTATATCAATGTGGATATGAGTAAGTATATTGCATTGCTGATTGATACGCTGAATCATGATGCATCGATTTCTGAATATTTGAATCCGACGGAGAGGATTGAGAGGATATTGAAGAAATATCATCAGCAGTAGGGTGAATGACAGGTGCAGACATTTCCAGTATGAAACTCTGGGAAAAATCTCCCCCCAATAGTGGAAATGTCTGCTTCTAAAACAAAACACATTCAAACACTTCATTTTCTTGCTATAATCTCTCACAGTAAGCATCGTCTACTTCCTCATCGGTTGTCATCCCTTGTATATAAGCCAACACATATCCTAATTTATATTCCGGCACTTTATCTAATAGCTGTAAAATTTGCTCTTTATTACTCATCATCATTCGCCAACCTTTCCCATATATTCTAACACAAATTTTGATATCTGGAATGTCATTTTTCGGTTACAAAAAGCAATCGAAAAAGTCCGCAGACATCTCCATCTGCGGACTTTCTTAAATCCTCAACTCCCCGAGTAGGGCTCGAACCTACAACAACTCGGTTAACAGCCGAGTGCTCT
>CAZFHT010000013.1:0-27607 GCA_964518785.1 uncultured Eubacterium sp. | reverse complement strand
TTCCATTCCTCCAGCTTGATAACCAAATCAATGGACTGGGTATTTTTAACGCTCTCTACACCAAACAGGGTTTTCGCATCTACAATGCCGATTCCCCTCAGCTCAATAAAATGTCTTGTAATGTCCGGTGCCGAACCAATCAGCGTAGCGTCGCTGACTTTTTTAATTTCGACTACATCATCCGACACGAGGCGGTGTCCCCGGTGAATCAGCTCCAGTGCCACCTCACTTTTACCGATACCACTTTCTCCGGTTATCAACACACCCTCACCATAAATATCGACAAGTACGCCATGAATGCTAATCCGTGGTGCCAGCTCTACCTTTAACCAGCGGGTGACCTCCGCCGAAAAAGATGAGGTATCTGCCTCGGAGCTGAAAATCGGTATTCCATGTTCAATGGCAAGTTTGATAAATTCGTCTGCCACCGGAAGGTTACGGCAGAAAATAATGCAAGGCACTTTGTACGACATAATCTTGCCCAGCATTTCCGCACTTCTCTCCACTCCCTGCTTTTCCATATAAGTATATTCTACCTGTCCGATAATCTGCACCCGGTGATGGTCAAAATAATCAAAAAAATCAGCCAACTGCAAAGCAGGACGGTTCACATCTGACTGGGTGATTTCCAACCCCTCCAAATCAATCTCCGGTGTCAGATTTTTCACATCCATTTTATCTGCAAAATCCTGCAATGATACAACGTACATAACATTCCTCCGTTCTACGATTTCGTTTCTTTCCTCTCAAAAGCGTCCCGCATCCGCAAAGCCGCATACTTAAGTCTATGATAGCACAAGAACAGAGGTTTTGCAAACCGCTTGACAAAAAAGAAGATTTCGTGTTACTGTTCAAGGTATAAAGGATGTAAGGAGACGTTAACAATGAGTGAAGAATGTACACATGACTGTTCCAGTTGCGGCAGCGGCTGTTCCTCCCGCAACCCGCAGAGTTTTATTGAGGCACCGCATCCCGGCAGCAAAATCGGGAAGGTTATCGGTGTGGTCAGCGGAAAAGGCGGTGTCGGCAAATCAATGGTGACAGAGTTGCTGGCAGTGGAGTTTTCCCGGCGGGGTTATCACTGCGGTATTCTGGACGCCGACATTACCGGGCCATCCATTCCAAAGGCTTTCGGTATTACAGAAAAAGCTACCGGGGACGAAACGACCATTTTCCCGGTTCAATCAAAAAAATACCATATCGACATTATGTCCATTAATCTTTTACTGGAAAACGAAACCGACCCGGTTGTATGGCGTGGTCCCGTTATCGGCGGAACCGTAAAACAATTTTGGACAGATGTTCTCTGGGACAGTGTTGACTATCTGTTTGTGGATATGCCGCCCGGAACCGGAGATGTGGCACTGACCGTTTTTCAGAATATTCCGGTGGACGGTATCGTTGTCGTCACCACACCGCAGGATTTAGTGTCCATGATTGTGGGAAAAGCTATGAAAATGGCTGCCCTTATGAACATTCCCGTTCTGGGGCTGGTGGAAAATATGAGTTATCTGGAATGTCCTGACTGCGGAAAGAAACTGTCCGTTTTTGGCGAAAGCCACATACTTGAGGTTGCCGGCACATACAGTGTCCCGGTTCTGGCTCAAATGCCAATCAACCCGGCTCTCGCAAATGCCTGTGACAATGGAACAGTAGAAGACTTAGAAATCGATTATTTGCAAGACGCAATCCATGTTCTTGCATAATGAAGTATTAGAAAAGAGGGAGCGTATGGAATCAAAAATCTGTTATATTTTTGGTGCAGGAGACAGAGCAGCTCGTGAGATATCTCTGTCCTCCGGGGATTTGGTCATTGCCGCTGACGGCGGCTTTGACTACTTACAGTCTTTAGGGCTGTATGCAGACTACGTTCTGGGTGATTTTGACTCCGTTCACTCCCCAAATCTTCCGTCGGATGCCATTCGTTATCCGAAAGAAAAGGATGATACCGATATGATGCTGGCAGTCAAACTGGGGTTGGAAAAGGGTTATCGAAGATTTGCAATTTACGGCGGACTTGGTGGGCGTCTTGACCACACCCTTGCCAATATCCAAACGCTCACTTATCTTTCCGTCAATGGTGCCTCCGGCGTTTTGTATGCCGAGAACTACGCTGTTCAGGTTATCACCGACGATTCCCTTATCTTTCAAAAAGATTTGCCGGAAAACAAAAAAGGGAATCTTTGCTCTATTTTTTCTCTCAGTGACATCAGCGTGGATGTCACCATTCAAGGTTTCAAATACGAAACAGAAAACGTAACACTGACCAATGCTTTTCCTCTTGGCGTCAGCAATGAATTCACTGGAAAAAAGGCATCTGTTTACGTAAAAAAAGGCACCATCGCTGTGCTCTGGTACCTTTCCTGATTCTATCATATTTCTTTTTTAATTCTTAAAAACTGATTTTCATGGAAACCAGTTTATCAATCGGAGCCTCACTGTTTCCACTGCCATCCGTACCCTCCAGATAGAGAGTCGCCGCTGACTCGAAAATCATATACAAATAACCGTCTTTTACCTCAATCTGCTCAATCATCGGAGGCACAACGATAGACCGTATCGGCGTCCCCAGTGCCGTATCATCCTCATCCCAGTCATATACAGCAACTTCTGAAATGTAATTTGTCTTTGTCGTATTCCGCCCGGTAGAGCGACTGAGGAACAGTTTTGTACCATCTTCTGAGAACGCAAGTCCCTGCACCCGGTTTGGAATCAGACGGGACGGAACATCCTTCTCAATATAATATACACCTAAAGATATTATTCCGGAAATCTCCACTGTCTTATCCTCCTCTGTCGTCCGGCGTATCGTTATTTCGATGTCTTTATTATCAGCACTGTACTCGCTCAACACTTTCTCCATACCGGTAAGACCAGTGATTTTCGTGCTGGCAAGAGAAATAATCACATCGCCTTTTTGAAGAAAATAAGATTTTTTCCCTTCGTCCGTATCATCCTCGTCTTCATCGTCCTCGTCCACAGTACCTTTGTCCTCGTCCACAACATCTTCGTCCTCGTCATTCTCATTGCGAAGTTTCTCCTTGGTATCGGTATTCTCTTCCTTCTCCGATTCCACCTCTTTCACTATGGGATTGGTTACTTCTTTTTCAGAAACAACTTCCGTAATCAGCACACCGCTGGTTTCTTTACTTTCCTCTGACTCCTTATAATCTTCTGCCTTGACACTCAGATATCCTTCTGCCGGCGTATCTGCCTGATATTTTATTGTCGTAGCAGGAACCAGTTTATCCGCTTCCCCATTTTCTCCTTCCACATACTGATATGGCCACATCTGAGGCAGTTTGTCCGTCTGTCCGCCTTCAAAATATTTTTTATAGTTTGGAAGTGTCACATTTTTCGCAACCCATATATATCCGTCTTTGGCATTATAAGTAACGGCTGACGGATAACCGGTAATGTCTCTCAAAGTAACCTCGTCAATGTTTACCATGCCTTTTGTACCCTGTGCATATTTTTTCAGATTGGTATAAGTAATCTTTTGCAACTGCTTGCTGGAAGCATGGCAAACCCATACATTTTTACCGTCATAGGTAATTCCCCCGACGTGAGTTTTCACGCTCAAAACAATGGTGCGAAGATAAGCCCCAGAGTTTTTGTCATAAATGAAGATACAACTGTTATGAATATCATCCGCACAATAAGCCGTTGTGAGCAAATAATCATCTGCGTAGCAAAAGCCCTGTGGACACAAGTTGTTACACTGAATGTACTGGTTGGCTAAATCAGTCTCCGTAGTAGGTGCCAGTCCCGGAATAGTATATTTTGCCAGCACATCCCACGTATATTCCGTAAGACTGTAAAATGGACACGTGGTATGATTATCCGCCGGGATATATACCGTCTCACTTCTCATCCTTACTTTCTGAGTATCATAATCAAAATTTTTAATGCTGGCAATGGAATCTACAGTAATCGTCTTTTTGCTGACCGTCACCTTCGTCGTAGTGGCAGCAGCAAGGTAATTCTTGGATGCCGGAATGGAAATGTTCACCGTAGCAGTTCCCGGTGCCACAACCGTAACCGTACCACTCGAACTGACACTGATTACATCCGAGGTCGGACAAGAGTACGTAATCGTTCCGGTTCCCTTCGACGCCTTCGCAGAAAGATTAAATGCACCATCGCCTTCTACCGCTGTATATTCTGCCCGGTCTGCTATCAGCGTACGGCTTGCTTTATTGATTTTAAAGGTAACCGTTTTCTTTCCTTTGTATAACTTACTTGTCTTCTTTGCCTTTATCGTCACTTTTGCGGTTCCGGCAGATTTATTTTTTGAATAAGTTACAGTATAGTTTTTGCTTTTCGCAATTTTTTTCTTTTTATATTTTACCGTTACCTTCGGTTTTTTTGCCTTGCCATTGTAAGTATATTTTGTAGCAGAAAGGGTAACCTTAGCTTTTGAAAGTGAAACTTTTTTTACCGTTTTCTTTTTCTTCGCCTCTGCTGTCGTAGACATGCCAAAGAAAGTTACTCCCACAAGCAGTAAAATAAACGCTGCAACAACTCTCCTCTTGTTTTTCATTTGATAAACACTCCTTTTATTACATAAATAATATCACGCTATGATTTAATCACGAAAAAATGGCAAAATATGGTCAATCTCTTCCATTTTTAGCATTTTAACTGACTATTTCTTCTTATTCATACTTTACCCAGACTGCCGGGCGGTTATAAATTCCTTTTTGTTCCACCGGATAACCGTAATCAATAATTTGCAGCGTATTCCCCACATAAGCGGTAGCTGTCTGGTCAGCTCCCGGTGTGCGGAGCCGGATACTCTTTGCCTTTTCTTTCAAAAGCTGCAAATAAGGCTCCATCTCCTCACTGCTCAAAATAAATACGTAGTCAGCCGTATCTTCGCCGCCTTTTGTACCATAAATTTTATTATCGGAATTTTTTAAATTTGTTTGTTCCACACACGCCGCCTCCGGCTGAGTAAATTCCTTTTCAAAAAATTCTCCGTTCAGATATGCCCGCAGAGAACTGTCTTTCCATGTCACTTTTTCCGATGACGAATTGTAAATCTCTTTCTCTCCGCCACGCAGAACTTTATATCGGGTAAGCAAAGCCTTCCCATTCTTTTTTTCCAGCATAATCCACCGGCACTTGCCAAAGACAACCGTTTTTCCCGGTTTCGCCTCGCCAATCAGCGTCTGCTCCAGCTCTGTCTCCAACACAGCGGCGTTCTCATCACCGTTATCTGCGAGCTTGCTGTATTGTCTTCTTGCACCGTCCAAATCACCATCTGCTCTTAATTTTTCTGCATAGCTTACGCTCTCTTCTTTTTCTTTTGCAGCACTTTCCTTATAATCTCCCAGTTTCGCATAAGACTCCATAGCGTAGCGGTGCAGTCCCGCTTTACTCTCCACTCCGGCAAGCCAGTATCTCGTCGGTGCTGCCTTATAAGCAATGGCTGCCGCCACAACAAGAACAACAATGCCAAGGGCTGCCCATCTTCCCTTTCCCTTCTTTTTCTCGTTTTTCTGCTCCCTCGCAGTGGTGGTGACAGTCCGGGAAACCGTTTCCTTTTCCTCCGGCAAGCCAGACTTTAATTCTTCCGCTTTCCTCCGACACTCCTCACTTAATGCCATGCACTCCTCGATTCCCTCAAAACGTTCTCCTTCCGGCGTTTTGGACAAATCCTCAAATTCCTTCACCAGACGCACATAAACATCATATTCGTCCTGTTTATTGAAAATACAACAGGTTGCGTGTTTCAACTGTTTCATCTGCTCAAATTTTTCTTCCGGCGTAAGTACAATTTCTTCCCGTTTCTGTTTCTTTTTTTTATTTCTTCTCGCTGGATTTGGCATTTTCTATCCTCCCCTTCCAAAAAGGGCTTTCCCCTACATACTCAACCGTTATATCCAAAGTATGTCCGAAAAAGCCCCTTATTTCTTTTATATCGATAAATTATTTATTTTTCTTTGCATAGCTGACAGATTTGGATGTATTCTTTCCTTTGCCAGACAACAAATACCAAAGCGGAGAAGCTATGCAGATGGAAGAGTAACATCCAGAAATAACACCTACAATTAACGGAATCGCAAACTGGCGAACAGAGCTTACTCCAAGCAGTGCCAGAACGAATACCATGATAAACGTGGTAATGGAGGTATTAATGGAACGAGACAATGTCTCGGTAATACTCTTGTTGATAACATCTGCCAACGGTGTCCGGGCAGATGCCTTTTTGCGGTTCTCACGAATACGGTCAAATACGACAATCGTATCATTGATGGAGTAACCGACAATCGTCAGCATACAAGCGATAAAGGTGCTGCCGACCTGAATCACTGAACTTCCCACTACATATACCGTAAATACAACGATAATATCATGAACAAGTGCCAATACCGCACTCGCACCGGTAGCGAATTTACGGAAACGAATCCAAATGTAAATCAGCATACATACAGCGGCAATCAATGTTGCTATAATAGCATCATTCTTCATCTCGCTACTGACTGACGCACTGATTGTCTCAGATTCAATCTTGCTCTCGTCAACACCAAATTTTGTTGCCAACTGGGAACGAACATTACCATCCTGCTCCTCTGTGAATGCCGTCGTTCTCACTGTAATCTTCTTAACACCTTTATCATCCGAAGTCGAAACCTCTCCCTCCAGACCAGTCACGTCTTTTACAACAGATAAAGCATTTGCTTTCATCTCGTCTGTAATCTCTGTGCCTTCATCCAGAGAAACAGAAGTTGATGTCCCCCCCACAAAGTCCAGACTGTAATTCAGCACAGAACCTCTTGAGGCGTTGAAAATCAATCCGGCAATACAAATCACAAATACAGCACCGGAAATCACAACATATTTCTTCCAGTTTCCCATGAAATCTACTACTTTTCTTTCTTTCTGAACGCCGTAGAACTTCAAATCGGTAACACCCAATGCGGCGAACGAATTTAAAAGCAGTCTGGTAATTACAATAGCGGTAAACATTGACAAAATAATACCGATTGCCAATGTTGTAGCAAAACCTTTTACCGTACCGGAACCTTTTAGGAACAGTACAAAGGCAGCAATCAAAGTAGTAACATTTCCGTCAATAATAGCAGACAATGCCTTTGAAAAACCACTTTGAATCGAAGAAGATACTGTCTTTCCGGTAGCAAGTTCTTCACGAATACGTGTGAAAATAATACAGTTGGCATCTACCGCCATACCGATACTAAGTATAATACCTGCAATACCAGGCAAGGTCAGTGTTACGTTCAATCCATTCAGAATCAACAACTCTGCACCGACATAGAAAATCAAGGCAATGGACGCAGCCACACCCGGAACCCGGTACATTACAATCATGAAAATAATAACAAGAATCAAACCAATTGCACCGGCAATCAGGCTGCTGCTGAGCGCCTCACTACCAAGTGTCGCACCGACAACATTGTCATGAATATTTTCCAATTCCAATGGCAGTGCACCGATGCGGAGAGTAGCTGCCAAATTCTCTACATTTGAGAACTCTTTAAAATCCGTACCACCGGAAATCACACACTCACCGTCAGAAATCTCACTCTGAAGAACCGGAGCAGATACCAGTTTCCCATCATATACAATAGCAAGCTGGTCTCCCACGTGAGCAGAGGTAAGTTTCGCAAATTTCTTTGTTCCTTTGCCATTGAATTTCAACTGTACGACGTTTTCTGAAGTTCCGGTAGTGCTGCTGGTCTGTGTTGTAGCGGTAGCCTCGCTAATCATTGTACCATCCAGCTCTACATCGGAATCCTCATAAGTAACTTCTTCCCCTTCACTTGGGCTTGCATTACCATCTTTATCCTTCAGATTCTCATATAAAATGAATTGCAGAGAACCGGCTTGTCCCAATTTTTCCAGAATTTCTTTTGAGTTGCTAACACCCGGAATGTCAATCGTAATACGATTATCACCTTCCTGATATACGGCAGCCTCGGTACTGAAATCCTCAACACGTCTCTGCATCTTGTATACGGTGTCTTTCATGTCCTGTTCCGACGGATTACTCTCTTTTGCCTGATAAGTTACGCTTACGCCTCCCTGCAGGTCTAATCCAAGACGGATGTTCTTTGCGCTTCCACGATGTCCCTTGCCAATACCTGCATAAGCAACATATCCAAATGCTGCAATCAGAATAACGACAAGCAAAATCTGCAAAACGCCTTTTGCTTTGCTGTTCATCTCTATAGTCTCCTTTACATATATCTTGTCGAGCAAACACTCGAGACTATAGTATAACACATACTTTTTTTATCTTCAAGTGGAAAAAGGAAAGTTGGCGATTTACCCTAATTTTAAATTCGGAATCGCATTTAAATCCAAATCATGACGGACGCCTTTTTGGAATTCGTAATACCCGGCTGCTCCAATCATCGCCGCATTATCGGTACACAAAATCGGGGTTGGCATATAAAACGAATACCCTCTTTTCTCACATTCCTGTTTCGTCCCCTCCCGAAGACCGCTGTTACACGCAACGCCTCCGGCAATCGCAATTTTGGATATTCCATAATCTTTCGCCGCCAGCATTGTGTGGGAAGTAAGGACATCCACAACTGCTCTCTGAAAAGACGCTGCAATGTCTGCCTCCGAATATGACTGATTTTTCATTTTACAGCCATTGATATAATTAAGAACCGCAGATTTGACGCCGCTAAAACTGAAATCATACGGTGCCCCCTCAATGGACGCCCGTGGAAATTCGATTGCGTCAGGATTTCCTTCTTTGGCAAGCTTGTCTATTTTAGGACCGCCCGGATAGCCAAGACCAATCGCTCTCGCCACCTTATCAAACGCCTCTCCTGCCGCATCATCTCTCGTTCTTCCTAAAATTTCGTATTCTCCGTAGTCCCGTACAATCACCAAATGACTGTGACCGCCGGACGCCACCAGACACAAAAAGGGCGGGGTTAATTCCGGGTTTGCAATATAGTTGGCAGAAATATGCCCCTCTATGTGATGCACACCCACCAATGGTTTTCCCGCTGCGTAAGCCAGTGCCTTTGCAGCCCCTACGCCCACAAGAAGTGCCCCTACAAGTCCCGGACCGTAGGTGACGCAGATTGCGTCCATATCCTCCAGTTTCCGGTCAGACTCCGCAAGGGCCTCTTCGATTACCTGATTAATTTTTTCAATATGTTTGCGGGAGGCGATTTCCGGCACCACTCCCCCATACAGCTTATGTATGTCAATCTGGGAGGCAATTACGTTGGAGAGTACCTGCCTTCCATTACATACAACGGCTGCTGCCGTTTCGTCACATGAGCTTTCTATCGCTAATACTGTCACATCTTTATTTTCCAAAATTATGCCTCTATTCTACCATTCAATATTTCCGTCTTACTTATCGGATGTACTTTCGTCATTTGCAGAACTGCTGCCGGACTCTTTAAAACCGAGAACCTTCCATTTGCCGTCTTCTTTTACAAGAACGAAATCCTCATATAATTTGGAATAGCCGCTTTTCTGATTAATGAAATAAGAAATCTGGATATCTGCACACTGCTTGCCATTCACTTTTTTGTACTGCACTGTTTTTCCGGTCTCTGCCGAGTAGCTGACAATTTTGCCCTTGTCTCCTCTAAATTCCTCAATCTCTTCTTTCAGTTTTTTGCGGTGATTTTCCTCGGTATTTTCCTCCAGAAGTTCACTGCTGTACAGGACACGCAGCTGTCCCAGCAGAGATGTAAACTGGTCATCCTCCAATGTCGTATTATACAGGCATTGATTGATTCTGCCCCATAATTTCATCACTTCTTTTGGTGTCTCCGGATAATCACTTTCCAAGTCCTTGGCAATCAGTTTCTCTGCCTCTGTGGTAGGAGTACTCTCTTCTGTCTGCTGCTGTCTTTTCATCATCTTATAATAACCAATAAGACAACCTGCAACAACAAAGCACAAAACAATTACAAACACCACAAGACCATTGTGTTTTTTCTTCTTTTCCACCATTGTACACACCCCCTTCATTCCGATGCGTTTACTACTCTAATCCTCCGCAGCAAAATTCAGAACCTTCGTTTTACGGTCCTTTCCCGGTTTGGCTGCCGGAAAGATTTTTTTCACTTCCTCCATATACAAATCCGGACGTATCAGAGAAGGACTATAATGCGTCAGCCACATCTCCGACACATCTGCCTGCTTGGCAAGAGCTGCCGCCTCTGCAAAAGTCATATGTCGCTTTTCCTTTGCTTTCGATACCATTTCCGGTTCGCCGTACATACCCTCACATATAAATAAATCGGCTTTTTTTGCATAATTGATAATATCCGGAATCGGTCTTGTATCCGTACAATAGGTAACCTTTAACCCCTTACGCTCCTGTCCCAGAACCATATCCGGGGTAAAAATCCGCCCATCCATTTCCACTGTCTCGCCCCGCTGTAACCGGCTCCAAGCAGGCATAGGCACTTGTTTTTCCTTCGCTTTTTCTACGTCAAACTTCCCGGCTCTGGATATCACCTGACTGTAACCATAGCAGGGAACGGTATGCTGAACACGAAACGCCTGAATTTCATATCCTTTGAACTCGATTTTTTCAAATTTTTCCGTCAATTCCTGAAACTGTACTTCGAAAGGAAGTCCCGGCGCAATTACCATCAGGGCTTCCACCACCCGCTTTGTGCCTCTGGGACCGATAATTCTCAATGGCTCTGTGCGTTCCGCATTACCCATGGAGAGAAAAAGTCCCGGCAGGCCACTCACATGGTCGCCATGTACATGTGTGATACACAATAAATCAATATCATGCATACTCCACCCCTGTTCCCGAATACTGACCTGCGTTCCCTCCCCGCAGTCAATCAAAAGACTGCTGCCATTATACCTTGTCATCAACGCTGTCAATGCTCTTCTTGGCAAGGGCATCATTCCGCTGGTTCCCAGCAGACACACATCCAACATGATAAAAACCTCCATTTACTCTAATCAACCTTATTTTACCATATCGGACACATAATTTCAAATGTTAACTAAAGGCTTTCCCCCAACACCTCTTTTTTTATGGAAACCGAAACAGGTATTTTCATTTTTTCAATCCATCGGTCATAACATTTTTCACATACGACAAATTCGTGTATCTCTAAATCTTTACCCGAAAAAAAGCCCCATTCCTTTCGGACAATCAGAGCATCCTCCTGTAAAATCTCACCCTTTTTATTTAACTCTTTTCCACAAGAATTACAGATATACCCGTCGTTCTTCATCCAAATTCCCCCTCTTTTCGATTTTGATTTCATTGTAGCAAAAAGAGAGCATGAATTCCAGCAGTAAGATTTTCCATTTCACAGTTTACACATTCTCCCGTTCCAGCCGTTCTCTCTCCGCCTGTGATAACCGCAGGTAAATCGGGGCGAAGTCCTTTGCGGGCATTGCCTTATTCCGGCTCAAATAATACTTTCCCAGTGCTGCAACAGACGAGCCTCGCTGATAACGGACACTGTCCGGTGCAAAACGATAAGGCACTTTCACGCACTGCTTTAACTCTTCTTTGAAAACCGGCACACCGTCTCCTAAAAAGATTACCTCTTTTCCCAGCTCATTCACCTTTGTGATTATTTCCTCCAGCGGTGCCACATTCTGCTCCTCCACTGCTGTCGGCACATCACCACTGACATCATAAATGCCGTAATACGCCTGATTTCGCCGGGCATCCATAAGAGGGCAGACAAGGGCAGACGCCCCCTCCAGATTGAACGCCAGTCCCTCCAGTGTCGGCACTGCAACAATGGGAATGTCAACTGCCTGTGCCAGTCCCTTCGCCGTAGAGGCACCAATACGCAGTCCGGTAAACGAACCCGGTCCCGCTGCCACAGCAATGGCATCCATCTCTTTAATCTCCACTCCCGCCATGGCGAGCATATCCCGTACCATCGGGAGTAATGTCTGGGAATGAGTTTTTTTATTGTGTATCGTATATTCTCCCATTAAAATATCATCGCTAATCAAAGCCACAGTGGCCACAAGACCGGAGCTGTCAATCGCCAGTATTTTCACAAGTTACATCTCCTCTTCTACATAATTGTTATCTTTCGGTAGTCAAATCCTTTTTCCAAGTCTTTCTCAATGCAAATCTTTCGACAGTCTGAGGGCAGAAGGTCCGGAATCCGGGATGCCCACTCAATCAGGCAGACACCATCTCCAAAGAAATAACTTTCATAACCAAGTTCATACATTTCTTCCTCGTCGGCAATACGGTATACATCAAAATGATACAGCGGAATCCGCCCCTCCTCGTACTCTTGTATAATCGTGAAGGTCGGACTTGTAATCGGCTCTGTAATACCTAATCCTGCAGCAAAGCCCTTGGCAAAAACGGTCTTGCCAACTCCCAAATCTCCCTCCAGCAAAAATATTTCTCCGGGCTGAACCTGTCTGCCAAGTTCTTCACCAAGGCGAAAGGTATCCTGCTCTCGAAAACTTTCCTGTGTCATTTCTTTTTCTTCTCCTTCATCAACTGTACCATTTCTTCAAAGCAGTCCATACACTGATTCGCCGGAATGACAAACGCACTGACGGCAGACATATAAACATAGACTGCATCCTTACGGTACACAATCTTCCTTACGTCCTCCCATGTAAATTCCTGTTTCTGCTCTTTCTGGCTGATGGCTACTCCATGGTCGTCAAACCGATAATGAAACGGTATCTGGAATTCCTCCATCTGGAGCTGCCGCTTTCCTTTGCTCACAAGCATCATAGGCTGTAGAACAGTGAAAAGAAGTGCTAACACAATCAACATTCCCCGCTGGGGCTGTGTCCAAAGTCCCCACTCCACAATCAAGGCAACAACAGCGGCAATACTAATCACCACACCGATTACTCCGGACGGTCTTGCATAGTTGTGGTAAAGCAAAAATCGGCTCAATGATTTCTTATCCAATTTTACATCTAATTCAATCGACATCTTTGTTCATCCTCACTTTCGTAACACTAACGTTACTGTTCGAGGAGTTACAAGATGTATATAGAGCTTTGAACGTGCTAGCACGTCAGTCGCTCTATATACACTTGTAACCCTCTGAACAATAACACTAGTATAACAAAAGCGAGATTCATTGACAACCCCAACAAGGTTATGTAAAATAGTTACTGTACAAGTACATCTAACGGAGGGTTATTTATGTTTGGTTCACTACAGGGAAATATACTGGGAATTTCTTATTTTTTACTATTTCAGATTCTGGGGATTTTGCTCAGTTTAAAGTTACTTCATCGGCAAAAGCCAGCCTTTGCCATCCTAATCGGAAGTGTGTTGGGAAGTTTTGCACTGCAATGGCTCCCCGCTCTTTACGCTTTCTTTTTGAATTTTACCATTGTCTCTCATGTGTTTGCACTTTTTACATTTGTCCTGATTGTAGCTGCTGTTTTTGTCCGCTGTAAAGACAAAGGATTTCCCATCTTAAAAAAACAGGATTTCACTTTGGAGCCGATTCTTTTTCTGCTCGTTCCTCTTTACATTTTTGTAATTATTATGTTGAACAAGCATACGATTCCTTATATCGATGACTCTCTCCACAGTGGACAGAGTACATACGGTGATATGAATATGCATTTAGGATTTATCACAAGCATAGCAAAACAGCAGACTTTCCCGCCGGAGTATTCCATTCTGCCGGGTACAAAACTAGCCTATCCTTTTTTGTCCGACAGCATTTCTTCCAGCATTTATCTATGGGGAAGTTCTCTGCGTGCAGCTTACCTTTTCCCTATGTACTTTGCTCTGGCACAAGTTTTCTTCGGTATGTACGCCTTAGCAAAGCAATTATTATATGTTGTAAATAAATCCTGCCGGGGCAAAACCATCCTCGCTTTTATCTTTTTCTTTTTTAACGGAGGTTTCGGCTTTTATTATTTTATCAACCAAGGATTTGACAGTGATAATTTCAAACGCATCTTCACTGCCTTTTATGAAACACCGACAAACTACGTCTCGGAAAATATTCAATGGCACAATGTCATCTGTGATATGCTGATTCCCCAGCGTGCCACACTTTTTGGATGGGCTGTCCTTTTTCCGGTTCTGGCTCTCCTTATGAAAGGACGCAAAAATAAAGATCTGACTTCCTTTATTCTCAGCGGTATCCTGTCCGGTGGGCTGGTTTTAATCCACACCCACTCCTTCCTTGCCCTTGGTGTTTTATGTGCTGTTTTTCTCGTGCAGGACCTCGCAGAAAATATGTACAAAAAGGAAGAACCAAAACGCTGGCCGGTCATTTCCCGCCTTGTTTTGGTAGCTATGTTTCTTGCCTCCATGACTTTTCTCAGCATACGGCAGCGGTCAGATAATGCCTTGGACAGTTCTCTCATTTTATCTTTGGGCATTGCCGTTCTTGCCTTTTTCGCAGGAATCCTTGCCTATCATATGAAAAAGGGACTGTCAAAAGAAATCCTGATGACATGGGGTGTATTCCTGGGCATTGTCTTACTTCTTGCCGTGCCGCAGCTATTCGGATTTACCTTCCGTCAGGCTCAGGGCGAACAGTTTGTGAGAGGCTCCTTTAACTGGGCAAACAGTACCGATGGCTATATGCTCTTCTACTTAAAAAATCTCGGTATCTTGTTCATCCTCACGATACTTATGCTGATTTTCGGGACGAGAAAGCAGATTCAGATTGCCCTGCCCGCTTGCCTTCTGTGGATTGTGTGCGAATTTATTCTTTTTCAGCCGAATCCATATGACAATAATAAACTTCTCCTCGTTGCCTATCTGTTCTTCTGCATTGCGGTCAGTGATTTTGTATGGGACACCGTTCCCTCGCTCATCAAAAATCACAAAAAACTGCTCCGGGGCGTTACGGTAACTGCCACCGTAGTGCTGTCGTCTTTTGCCGCCATACTGACAATCGGGCGGGAATATGTGTCAGATTATGAGCTGTACAGCAGTGATTATGTGGAGCTTTGCCAATGGGTAGAGGAGAACACATCACCTGCCGATATTTTTCTCACCGCCACCAACCACAACAATGCCATCGCCTCTCTGACCGGACGGAATATTGTGTGCGGCTCCGGGACTTTTCTGTACTATCATGGGGTGAATTACCAGCAAAACGAGGCAGACGTACAGACAATGTATGAACAGCCGGAGCAGCGGGATGCCCTGCTGAAACAGTACAATGTCAGCTACATTGTCGTGGGACCTTGGGAATGGAGCAACTACAGTATCCCTGACTTGGAAGAAATGTACACGAATTATGATGTGGTATATAACGAAAATGGAGTGGTTGTCCTTGCTGTATAGCAAGGGCTGACCACTCCGTTTTTCTTATCATCACCAATTTTATAAAATCATAGAGAGCTGAATTCTCTTTTTCGGAATATCCACGCTCAATACTTTTACTTCTACTATGTCACCTACGCTCACTACATCCAACGGGTGCTTGACAAATTTTTTGTCCGTCAGTTTAGATATATGCACCAACCCGTCCTGATGGACGCCGATGTCCACAAAAGCACCAAAATCAATGACATTACGAACAGTTCCCTTCAGAATCATTCCCTCCTGCAAATCCTTCATCTCCATAACGTCAGTGCGAAGAATCGGTTTTGGCATTTCGTCTCTCGGGTCTCTCCCCGGTTTTTCCAATTCTTTAATGATGTCATCCAGCGTCGCCTCGCCGACACCAAGTTTCTCCGATAATTTCTTTCGGTCCTTCGTCACAAGCGACAATCCGGTAACACCGCCTCTCACATCTTCGGGACTGTAGCCAAGAGACGTCAACAGCTCCGTAGCCGCCTCATAGGACTCCGGATGTACACTGGTGGCATCCAGCGGATTTTTCCCATCGGAAATCCGCATAAATCCGGCACACTGTTCGAACGCTTTCGGACCAAGTTTTGCCACTTTCAAAAGTTCCCGGCGGCTCTTGAATTTTCCATTTTCCTCCCGGTATGCCACAATGTTTTTAGCGATTGGTTTAGAGATACCGGACACATATTCCAAGAGAGAGGCTGACGCGGTATTTACGTCCACGCCTACGTTATTTACACAGTCCTCCACTACATTTCCCAGTGCCTCACTAAGTTTTTTCTGGTTCATGTCATGCTGATATTGTCCAACGCCGATGCTCTTTGGGTCAATCTTTACCAGCTCCGCCAAAGGGTCCTGAAGTCGTCTGGCAATCGAAACCGCACTTCGCTGTCCCACATCAAAGTTTGGAAATTCTTCTGTCGCCAGCTTGCTTGCGGAATATACGGACGCCCCCGCCTCGTTCGTGATGATGTATTGAACCGATTTCTTAATTTCTTTCAGCATATCGACAATAACCTGTTCGGATTCTCTTGAAGCAGTTCCGTTTCCGACAGAAATCAGGCTGATATTATACTTTTCAATCATTCCCTTTACAATGCGTTTTGTCTCGGCAACTTTGTTCTGCGGTTCGGTCGGAAACACGACGACAGTGTCCAGTACTTTCCCCGTCTCGTCCACGACAGCCAGCTTACACCCGGTACGAAAAGCCGGGTCCCAGCCAAGCACAACTTTATCTGCAATCGGCGGCTGCATTAAAAGCTGCTCCAGATTTTTTCCGAATACCCGGATTGCACCGTCCTCCGCTTTTTCCGTTAATTCATTGCGAATCTCACGCTCGATGGAGGGAGCAATCAGCCGTGTATAGCTGTCTTTTATCGTTTCCTCCAGACAAGGCGTTGTATGAACATTTTCGTTGACAAGAACCTTTTTATTCAGATAACGTAAAATATCTTCCTCCGGTGCCTCAATTTTAATCGTGAGAATTTTTTCTTTTTCACCCCGGTTAATGGCTAATACCTGATAACCTGATAATTTGGAAAGTTTGCTCTCGAATTCATAATAATTCTCATATACCGATTTTGTCTCTTTGTCCTTCGCCACAGAAGTGAGAACTCCCTTATCCATGGTGGTTTTACGGATTGCTATTCGGTAATCTGCCTCATCGGCAATGGACTCGGCGATGATGTCCATTGCACCTTGAATCGCCTCCTCAACAGTCTTTACTTCTTTCTCGTCGTCCAAATACGCCTCTGCCTCTTCCTCCAGCGTCTTGTCCGTCATCTGAAGAAGGATGATATTTGCCAGTCCCTCCAAGCCTTTTTCTTTGGCAATAGTTGCCCTTGTCCGGCGTTTCGGACGATACGGACGATACAAGTCCTCCAGCACCACCTGAGTCTGTGCCTCCATAATCTGTGCCTTTAATTCTTCTGTGAGCTTGCCCTGCTCCTCTATGCTGCTAAGAATGGTCGTCTTGCGGTCCTCCAGATTTCTAAGGTAGGTCAGTCTCTCATCCAGATTTCGCAGCTGCTCATCATTCAGCGTACCATGCTGCTCCTTGCGGTAACGGGCGATGAAGGGAATGGTATTCCCCTCGTCAATCAGCTTGATGACTGCCTCCACCTGCCATGTTTTAATCTTTAATTCTTCTGCAATCTGCTTAACAATATCCATAATTTCCTCCATTTCATAACCTCAACGTAGTCCACATTATAGCATAAAGACGAGGGATGGCTCAAGTGAATAAGTTAATGTTTTCCATTTTCGGCACTGCCCTCTTGAATTTAATTGGTTTTTTTTGTATACTATGAGGCAGGAGATAAAACAAAGTGTACCTGTGCACGATTCGTTACTGTTTAGGAAAGGAGTGACGTTACAATGAGTATTTCTGGTATTTCGGCTGTTTCCGGATATTCCGGCATCCGCGGTTTTTACCCTATATACAGTGCCGGAGCAGTTCAAGGAGTTCGGGCTGCACAGTCGGTAAAACCCGGTACGGACGGGACAGCAAAAGCCACCATAGATGGTGCAAAAGATGCAGAGAAAAATAAAAAAGTAAAGCAAAAAGACTACGTGTCAAATGCGGTAGCAAAAGGAAACGAAGACAATAAGGAACTGGTCTCCGTCTCCGTTACACCGAAAATTTCAGTTTCACCAAAATACGGAGGAACTTATACGGCAGAAAGAGAAACCGGCAGTACGGTACGCACCACGTCAGGAAATAACACCAATACAAACCCTTATGAGAAATTACAGGCAAATCTGGATTATCTGATGGCGTCCGGTGCGAATCTGGACCTCACTGCATGATTTCTACCTTGCCATGACCTCTTTCCACTTTTCACTATATTGACTGTCTGCCTCGTCACCAAGGTAGGTGAACACCTCGCAGTTTGTCAATGATTTCATATCCGGGAACACAACCGGATTGTCCCGGTACTCTCCGTCCAGTAATTCTCTGGCGGTGGTACTGGGAATGGAATACGTAACGTACTCAAAATTTTTCTTCATGATTTCCGGTCTGCACAAAAAATTCAAAAACTTCTCAGCATTTTCCTTGTTCTCTGCACCCTTTGGAATCACCCACGAATCCATCCAAAGATTACTTCCCTCTTTCGGAATCACGTACTCCAAATCTTCATTGGATTCTTTGCAGGTTAATGCCTCTCCGGAATAAATCACGCCAATTGCCGCCTCTCCGGCAATCATTTTATCCCGCACTTCGTCAATCACGTAGGCCTGCACCACGCCGGACTCTTTTTGCTCCAAAAGTTTTTGTTTCGCCTCCTCCAGCTCGGATTCATCAGTGGAATTAAGCGAATAGCCAAGATACTTCAAAGTGATGCCAAACGCATCCCGTACACTTTTTTGCATGAGAATATTATCCTTGTATTTGGCATCCCACAGAACTGACCAACTGTCTATCGGTTCGTCTACCATTGTAGTATTGTACAAAATGCCGACGGTTCCCCACAAATACGGCATACTGTAGGAGTTTTCTAAATCGTAAGCAGTGGCAAAATCCCAGTATTCTTCATCAATATATTTCTTATTTGGTACATTATCCCAGTTGATATCCTCAAGCAAGCCCTCCTGTGCCATGCGTTGAATCATATAATCAGAAGGACACACAAGGTCATACTGAGCTGCCCCCTTCGCCACAATCGGGTACATCGTTTCGTTTGTCTCAAACTCATCATAAGCCACTTCGATTCCGGTTTCCTCTTCAAATTCTTTCACCACATCCGGGTCCATATATTCTCCCCAGTTATAAATCCTAAGCTGCTCAGAGCTGACTGTTCTCGTGTTGTAGAATCCCACAACTACGAGCAGTGCGAACACTGCCACGCCGGCGTACCCGATGTAATATCTGACACGAGATGTTTTTGCGGCATAAACTTTTTTTTGCTCTCTACCCTTGCGGTAATTGTACAGAACCATAAGGAGGAAAACCACGACAAACAGTATCGTTGACAGAGCATAAATCTCCGGACGGATTCCCTTTTTCTGCTCGGTATAAATCAGTGTAGACAGCGTGTCCACCCCGACTCCCTTCGTAAAATGGGTAATGACAAAGTCATCCAGCGACATCGTAAATGCCAAAAGAAACCCCGTCATAACACCGGGCATAATGTCCGGCATAATTACTTTCCAGAATGCATACGTTCTGGACGCCCCCAAATCCAGTGCCGCCTCATAGGTGCTGGAATTTAACTGTCTCAACCTTGGCATGACGCTCAATATCACAAACGGAAGGTTGAAGGTGATATGTGCCAGCAGGACACTAGAAAATCCCATGGAATAATTAACGGCAATAAATAACAGCATAAGAGAAATCCCTGTCACAATATCCGCATTCAGCATGGGAATATTGGTCACAGAAATGAGAAACATCTTTGGAATTTTTTTCATCCGGTTCATGGCAAAGGACACGACCGTTCCGAAAACGGTAGCGATAAATGCCGACAGCAGTGCCAAAATCAGCGTCGTAAACAGTGCGTGTAAAATATCTTCGTCCTGTAAAAGGCTGATATACCACTTCAAACTGAAACCGCCCCATTTTCCCCTTGTCTTACTGGCATTAAAGGACAGCACCATCAACGTGAGAATCGGTGCATAGAGAAAAAGAAAAATCAGTGCGAGATATAACTTTTCCGCCATTGTCTGTATACGCTTTTTTCCTACCATAGTGCGCCTCCCTCTCCGCTTTTGTCATATTTGGACATGAGTGCCATGCTGCCGACAACAAGAACCATCAGCACAAGGGACAGCCCGGCTCCCAGATTCCAGTTATTCGCAGTGGTAAACTCCTGTTCGATGACATTGCCAATGAGCTGTATCTTTCCACCGCCCAGAATATCAGACAAAACAAAGGTCGTCAGCGCCGGAACAAAAACCATGGTACTGCCGCTGACCACTCCGGGAAAAATCAGCGGCAACGTAATGTGACGCATTGTACACCACCATCCGGCTCCCAAATCCTTCGCCGCATCAAACGTGTCCTGACTGATTTTTATCAGTGCATTGTAAATAGGCAACACCATAAATGGGAGATAATTGTAGACCATTCCCAAAATAATCGCACTCTCCGTATTTATCATATTCTGCTCCGGTAAATGCAGCCACAGAAGAACACTGTTAATAACTCCGCTTTTCTCCAACAAAGACTGCCATGCAATGGTGCGGAGTAAAAAATTCATCCACATCGGCAGGATAAAAATAAAGATGATAATTCCGTTACTTCGAATATGCAGTCCCCGGATTACTAATGCCAGCGGCAAAGCCAGTACAAAACAAAGGAAGGTGCAGATTACCGAAAGTCGAAAGGAAGTCCAAAGTGCCTTCAAGTGAACCGGTTCTACAATGCCGGCAACATTTTTCCATGTAAAATGTCCGTCCTTTGTGGTAAATCCATAATAAGCCATGATAAACAGCGGAACAATGACGAAAATCGCCATCCACACTACATATGGTCCCGTCAGCAGCACACTTTTTTTCTCACTCTTCCTCATGCAGTACCTCCTCCGCTGAATTCTCCGGTTTTTTCATAATCTGTATATTAAAAGGGTCCACAAAAAGTCCCACCTCCGAGCCAACCGGAGCGAGATTTGTGCTGTGTACCAACCATGTAAAGCCCAGTGCCTCCACTTCCATCTCATAGTGAACACCCTTAAAGATTAAAGAGACAACTTTACCTCGAATCGTGCCCTCTTCCGGTGGCACAAGAATTAAATCCTCCGGGCGGATTACTACATCAACCGGATTGTTCTCACCAAACCCCACATCTACGCAGTCAAATTCCTGCCCTTGGATGTTTACTTTTTTATCTCGAACCATAATGGCAGAGAGAATGTTGCTCTCACCGATAAAGTCTGCCACAAAAGCATTCTGCGGCTCGTTGTATATGTCCTCCGGCGTTCCCACCTGCTGAATATAGCCCTGATTCATAACGACAATGCGGTCAGACATCGTAAGTGCCTCTTCCTGGTCATGGGTGACGTAAACAAATGTAATCCCCAGCTCCTCTTTCAGGCGAATCAACTCGTACTGCATTTCCTGACGCAGTTTCAAATCCAGTGCTCCCAGCGGTTCATCCAGCAAAAGAATCTCCGGCTCGTTGACAATCGCTCTGGCTATGGCGATTCGCTGCTGCTGTCCGCCGCTGAGGGAATCCGGCATACGGTTTTCGTAACCCTCCAGATTCACCAGTTTCAGTGCGTATTTAATTTTTTCCTCAATATAGCTTTTCGATTTTTTCTTAATCTTCAGGCCAAAAGCAATGTTTTCCGCTATATTCATATGGGAAAACAGCGCATATTTCTGAAACACCGTATTGATTGGACGCTTATTTGCAGGAAGTTTCACGATATCCTGACCATCCAGCCGCACTGTTCCTTCGTCCGGTGTTTCGAAACCTCCGATAATGCGAAGAGTTGTCGTTTTGCCGCAGCCACTCGGCCCCAGCAGAGTTACAAATTCATTTTCCCCGATATCGAGATTCAGTCGGTCCAACACCCTCTCACCATCATAGGACTTTGATATATTTCTTAATTCAATCCAGTTTCTCGTCATCGTATCCTCACTCTCTTCTATCGTAAATGGAATTAGAACCTATATTAGCATAATTTACAGAGGAGTTCTACCTTTTTTTCGAATAACATTTTTCATCATTTCCACCTTCGCCTTTTCCTCCGGCGACATATCCTTGGAAAGAATCTCAATCAGAACTGCACTCTCCTCCGGTGTGAAGGATAAATTTTCTTTTTTCAGACGGTTCGCTGCCTCCAATAACAGCGGTGCTGCCATTTTCATGGGCTTTCCCTCCATCTTCTCCACTAACTCCTTCATCACCTCAAGTTTGGTAGGATGCATTTTCTTAAAAACTTCATACTGCTCAAAAATCGACGGATTCATTCTCTTCTCCATTCTCAGCCTGCTCACCTCCACCCATCATGGACATCATGGCGGAAATCATCTCGATATTTTCCTGCTGGTCCGGCGGCACCATACTTTTGAGCATATCCATCATTCCCGGCTTCATTCCATAGGAATCCTCTCCCTCTTCGGAACCGGAGGCTGACTGCATCTGCTGCATACTCTGTACAATCTGTACCATCTCAATCATTCGGCGCATTTGGAAAAATTGCAGAATCATATCCACGATGTGTTTTTCACCGCTGGCGGCAAAAGGACGCACTGCCCCTAACATTCCTTCCATATCAAAGGCTTCTCCTACCCCAATGTCGAAAAAAGGGATAACCGCTTTCAAAATCTCCACACTTCGAGTATTCTGCATACGGTTATCCCATTCCATCATATATCCATCCCTGCCTTTGAACAAGCTGTTATCTTCTTTTCTATTATTCCTATGCGGGAGAAGAGATATTTATTCAATTCTTTTATCATTTCGGATAATTCAACCGGTCCGGCGTAATTCCTGACAGTACACGATCCAGAAATTTTTCTGCCAGATACTTTGCCATAGGCAGATTCATATCCAGATAATTTCCACACGCCTCCGGTGACGCCCCCGGTACTTCGCCGTCAAACTGGCAGATAAATTTGTACATTTCTCTGAGCAGTCCGATAACATCCTCCGATTCATAATCCCCGGAAAGAATCAGATAAAATCCGGTTCGGCATCCCATCGGGCCAAAGTAGATAACCTTGTCTCCCCACTCCTCATGATTTCGCAGAAATGTAGCACCTAAATGCTCAATCGTATGTACCTCGGCGGTGTTCATCACCGGCTCATAGTTTGGTCTTGTCATACGGATATCAAAAGTTGTAACCGTATCGTGACCGGTACTGTCTTTTCTGCTTACATACACACCCGGCAGCAAACGCTTGTGGTTTACCGTAAAACTTGCTATTGTCTCCATTTTACTTCTCTCCTATTCTGACTCATAATACACATTGGGCTGTTTGGACGGAATTAATTGGTCTAATAATTCCATAACCTTTTTCGCCGCGTTTCCATCGTCTACGGAATTAAATTTATCGTGAAATTTTTCATACCGTTCTTCGTATTCCTTCGGGTTGTAATTCTTTATATCCTCAATCAATTCCTCTGTTGTAGAGGAAATCGGTCCCGGCATTTCCTGTCGGTAACTAAAGTAAAAACCCCGAAGTTCATTCTTATACTTATGGAAGTCATAAGCAAAGAAAAACATCGGCCTTCTCAAAATGCTGTAATCAAACATGACAGAGGAATAATCGGTAATCAGTATATCTGACACAAGGAACAACTCTGCAATGTCCCGGCTCTGGTCAAAGTGGTAAATAAAACCTTCGTAAGGCGTCCAGTCCACCGCATCCATAATCAGATAATGATATTTAACAATCATGACATACTCATCGCCCAGCTCCTCCTTCATTTGCTGAAAGGATATCTGCGGCTGAAATTCATATCGGTCATCCTCTGAAAATTCATCATCCCGAAAGGTAGGGGCATAGAGAATAATTTTTTTATCCAATGGCAGTCCCAGTTTTTTTCGGTAGCGGATATTCGATTCTTCTGTATTTTCATGAAAAAGAATATCGTTTCTCGGATAGCCAATCTCCAGCATTTCTTTGTGAAAATCAAAGCAGCGCCGGAAGGTAGTGGTGGAAAAAGGATTCTGGGAAATCAAGTAATCCCAGCTCGCCACATTATGGGCGAAGTGTTCTTTGTAGGTTCGAATGTCACTCTCCCCCACCATAAAAACATCATCCATGTCCAGTGCCAGACGTTTCAGAGGGGTTCCATGCCATGTCTGGATATAAAAGGTTCCCTTCCGCCGCACAAGAAACTCCGGCTGACGGCTGTCGAACACCCATACCTTGGCTGTTGCCATATAGTACAAATAGCGGAAACGACCATACCGAACCTGCCTGCTCATGCCGGGAATATTGTATTTTTCATTTTCGTAAAACCAAATGCAGTCCCATTTCATATCATATCCGTTCGATACGAGATATTCGTAAATATGTCTCGGATTTCCCGCATAACTTTTCCCCAGATTGCTGTCAAATACAACCCGTTTTTCTTTTACCGGAAAAATCAGACACATCAGGCGGTAAAAAAGAACAACGGTATTTTTCGCCGTTTTGTAAAGCCATTTGCCCACAGTACCTTCCCCCTTCTACTGTTATTCGCTACCTGTGGCTCTCTCCCTTTCACCAAATACTTTCTCTATAATACGCTCGGACGCATGACCATCGTCCACACTGCAAAAACGTTTATAAAATTCTTCGTAACGCTGTTTGTACGTTTCCGTAATAGCATCCATGTTGTGCAGTGCCTCCACCAAAGCGTCATTATCGTGGAGAATCGGTCCCGGAAGTTCTTTCTCCATATCCATATACATACCTCGAATCTCCGACGCATATTCTTCATAATCATAAACAAAGAAAAGAATCGGTCTTTTCAAGTTAGCAAAGTCAAAGAATACAGAGGAATAATCGGTAATACAAATATCTGACGCCAAATACAGACGGGACACATCCTCGTACTGACTTCCATTGTACACAAAGCCTTCGTAATCCGACAAATCAAGAATGTCGGCAATGTAATAATGGGTTCGAAGAAGAATCACACTGTCCTCCCCAAATTCCTTTCTCATGCGGTCTAAATCCATTGCCAGAGTAAACTTGTATTTTCCTTTATCGTAAAACTGGTTATCCCTCCACGTCGGAGCGTAAAGAATCACTCTCTTACCTTCCGGAATTCCCAGCTCCGCCTTTACCTCTTTGGCAATTTCATCTTTATTCTCTGCATAGAGAATGTCATTTCTCGGATAACCGTACTCCAAAATCTTGTCTCGATTATAAACAAAAGCTCTCTCAAACACATCCGTTGAAAAACGATTCGCTGACACAAGATAGTTCCACTCTCTTCCATGCTGGTAAAATAATGTCTTGTGATTCTGGCTTGCCGATGTGATGTCATCCATATCGAAGGCAAGTTTTTTCAGCGGTGTACCATGCCATGTCTCAAGAAAGACAACACCGGGACGTTTTTTGTTCCATGCCGGCTGCCGGACATTGAAAATACGGTAGCCGCAGCGGGAGGCATAATACACATAACGCAGGCTGTTCATTTTACAGGTTGTGTGCTTTCCGGTCTTTTTCAGTGCCACTGACTTTTTATTTAAAACCCAGATATATTTATATTTATCTCCTCTCGTTTTCTGAAGATATTCATACAAATACTTCGGGCTGTCGGAGTAGCTCTTTCCAAAGAAACTCTCGATAAATACCCAATCTGTACGGATTGGCATTTTCTTAAACACACGCCGTTCCAACACACGATACCACTGAAGGCGGCTGCCAAACAAACCCTTTTTCTTCTTTTTCCAACGGGCAAATTTCCAACCCGGTCTGGCAATCCGGTATTTTCCTTTTCGGATAAAATGAAGGGCAAAACGATTTCCCATCTTGTATTCTTTGCAAATCTCTTTCCACGCCCCCATCTTCTGCATTGCCTGAGAATAGCGTGGTACATTTTCCCGCTTGATTCTTGCCGGATAACGCCCCATGAAAAACCGTACCATATAGTGATCCAGTGCGTAGCGCAGTGCGGTGTCATCCTCGGTCAAAAATGCCAGTGCCTTGTCATAGGCATCGATAAACTCTGTGCTGTGGTTTCCCCTTTTTTTCTGGCAAAGTGCCGGGAGGTGAATCTTATCGTTGCGGTGTCTCCATATGTAAAGACTGTCCCCGTCAATCCACATCCGGTCTCCCGCTGCCTTCAATGCCTGGATGCAAAATCTTGTGTCACTGTAAAAACGTGCTGTAGTATCAAATTCGATTTTATTTTCCAAGAGAAATTTGCGGTTAATCAACAAGTGCTGTACCGAAAGGCGAGCATGAAAACGGTCCTTTAAAACCTCTCCCTGCAACTGCTGAATTCCTTCAGCAAAAGATTCCTGGTTTGCTTTTTCGAAATCAAAATTCGCCGGCTTAAACCAACTGCTGTACTTGTTTCCGGTAGTAATCAAAGCATCTTTTTCCTCTGCCAGTTTCAGCAGCGAATCCAATGCCCCCGGCATAAGATAATCATCGCAGTCGATAAAATAAACATATTTTCCCGTCGCCTTCTGTAAACCGATATTCCGGCAGTAAGAAACACCAAAAGGATACACCTGACCGACTTTTTCTTCATATTCATCCATCAAATCCTCTTCTTGCGGATTTAATTGTTCTTCGGAATATGCTTTCATCTCCCGACCATGTTCCTCATAATCAGCCACAATCCGGCGTCGTCTCTCTGCCCGCTCCATCCGTTTGTCAACACGCTCCTGAATCTTTTGCTCACGCCATTCTTCAGCACGCCTCTTGTTTTCCTGAAGAACCTCCTGCGGCAGCTCGTCCAGTGCTTTGTACACCGTCACCTCCGGTTTTGCCGCAATTTCTTCCGGAACGGAATGACCATCTTTATCATTTACAATAATGATTTCATAATCTGACGAATTATATTGTTCAATACTGTTTATGCAATCTTCCAGATAAGCAGGTCCCTTAAAGAATGGAAGAATGATACTCACTTTAGCCATTTTGCCCTCTCCTTTTATTTTACCACAATGTTAATAATGCGTCCCGGCACATAAATCTCTTTTACAATCTGCTTTCCTTCCAGCTTGTCGCCAAGGACTTCTTTTCCGGCTGACAGAGCAGCCTCTTTTGTGGCATCAATGGAAATGGACACTGTCGCACGAACTTTACCATTGACCTGTACACCGATTTCCTGCACCTTTTCTACTGTCTTTTCCTCATCAAATTCCGGCCATGAAGTCTGATACAATCTACCGCCATAGTTCATCTCAGCCCATAACTCCTCGGTAATATGCGGAGCGACCGGATTCAGAAGAACCAGCAGTGTGCGGAATTCCCCTTTTGTCAGAGAGCCTTTCTTGTAAAAATCGTTAATCAGTGCCATCATCGCTGCAATGGCTGTATTGTATTTCAATGTTTCAAAATCGTTACTTACTTTCTTAATCGTCTGGTGCATTTTCGTCTCAAGGTCTTTGGAATATCCCTCTTCTTCTGTCACCATGTCTTTCAGCTTCCACACACGTTCAAGAAAACGGCGGCAGCCCTTTACACCATCCTCTGACCACGCAGCGGCAGCATCAAAAGCGCCAATAAACATTTCATAGGTGCGGAGAGTATCGGCACCGTACACATTTACAATGTCATCCGGATTTACGACATTGCCGCGGGACTTGCTCATTTTTTCTCCGTTCTCACCAAGAATCATGCCATGAGAAGTTCTCTTCTGGTATGGCTCTTTCGTCGGCACAACGCCTTGGTCATACAAGAATTTATGCCAGAAACGGGAGTACAATAAATGCAGTGTCGTATGCTCCA
>CAZFHT010000012.1:0-28637 GCA_964518785.1 uncultured Eubacterium sp. | reverse complement strand
TTACAATATTTTTCATATATCCCGGTGCAAAAACACTAAGTATTGAACCGGCAAGCGATAAAACAATGATTGCAAAAAGTATACCGCGCCAAGGCTTAATATAAATCAGAAGTTTCGCAAATGTACTTTTTTCCTTGCGGGAAGTATTCGTATTTGACATATTATTCCACCTCCTCAGGCATGAGCTGCGATAATGCAATTTCCCGATAGACCTGACAGTTTTCGAGGAGTTCCTCATGTTTTCCTTTTCCAACTATCCTGCCCTTATCAAGAACAAGAATAATATCCGCATTCATAATGCTTCCTATCCGCTGACCTACAATAATCTGAGTCGCATTATTTGCATAGGAACGCAATTTTTTTCTGAGTTTTGCATCCGTTTTAAAATCCAAAGCAGAGAAAGAATCATCAAACAGATAAAACTCCGGGTCTCTGCATACTGCTCGTGAAATCGTAAGTCTCTGACGCTGTCCGCCTGAAAAGTTTATGCCGCCCTCCTCAACTTTCGCATCAAAACGATTCTCTTTTTCTTCGATAAATTCTCTTGACTGACCAATCTCTGCTGCCTTCTTAATATCAGAAAGAGTTGCCTGAAAACCACTTCTCTGACCATAATCAATATTTGCCTGTATGGTCCCTGAAAAAAGAAAACTCTTCTGCGGAACGTAACCAATTTTGTCTCTTAATGCCCATAGTTTGTAATTTCTGACATCTCGGCCATCAACAAAAACAGCACCTTCTGTCACCTCATAAAAACGAGGTATTAAATTCATAAGTGTTGTCTTTCCTGAACCGGTAGAACCAATGATTGCAAGTGTCTGTCCTCTTTCCACTTTAAATGATATATTGGATAACGCCGGCTCTGTGGAACCCGGATACACAAAAGAAACATCCCGAAATTCTATCGTTCCTACAATTCCACTTGTTCCCACCTCTGCTTCTCCATCTGTTATTTCTGTACGAGTGTCAATTACTTCAAATATTCTTCTTAACGAAACCAAAGTACGTGGCAGAGCTGCAAAAACAATGATTACAAAGGCAAATGCGGTAATCCCCTGCAGTGCATAGGACGAAAAAACAATCATCTGTGAAAACATCTGCTGCTTTTCCTGAATCATGCCTAATTGACTAATCATAGCACTACCAAGTACATAAATGATAAGTGACAGTGCATTAATACTTAAATTAAAGAATGGTCCGACGGATTCAACGCATCGGTTCGCAACCATATTGTTTTTCGTCAAATCAGAATTAACCTTTTCAAATTGTTTTTTCTGGTAGTCATAACCATTGTATGCATGTACAACACGCATACCTGTAATATGTTCCTTTGTCAATCTGTTAATATCGTCTATGTAACGCTGTACCTTTGTTGTTCTTTTAATCGCAAAAGCAAAAAGTGTACACGCAATGAGCGTAAGCAAAACAGTAACAATGATTACTGCCATAAGCCATGTTTTGTTCCCACCCATTTTATACACGGCAATGATTACCGTAATTGGACATTGTACCAATCCCTGAATTCCTATACCCGCAAAATTTTGAATCTGACTAATATCATTTGTACACCTTGTAATCAGACTGGATGTGGAATGTCCGCTCATTTCCGCCAAGTTAAAGGAAACAATCTTTTCAAAAGTATCTCCACGAAGTCTCATAATAACTTTTGATGCCGCAACAGAAAGGCATAAACTTGATATTACTGCGCACAAAAGTGAGCTTATTGTACACAAAATCATTAACAATGCCGGCTTCAGAAGCGCCTGAAGATTTCCATCATTTTTTTGCATTGTATCTGTAATGTTAGTCATATATTCCGGTAGCTTGAGAGATAACAGTACCTGAGCTACTACGAATATCGTAAATGTCAATAGCAGCAGCCATTCTCTTGCCTTTATATATGAAAATAGTTTTCTCATTAATCTTGCCTCCCCGCCGGTTACTAATCAAACTTGCAGCTACATAAGACACGAATCAAACATTTTACTTCGTCACCTCATCCGTATCCCTAAGCACAGAGTGTGTTTCAACACATATTTTCGCATCAATTCCCCACTCCTGTAATACATCTTTTATTGCCTCTGTATATTTTTCAGTAGCCATTCCGTACTGCAGCATCAGAATAAATTCACCATTTAATTCAATCATATATAAATTCGTACATGCATTGGTGCCCATAGAGAAACCGGTAATATGTTTTGTATTAACGCCAACATCCAGTGTTTTCATATAAGTAATCACAGAGTGCTGATTCTTATATCGTCCTTCCATCGTGCTCATAAAGTCATAAATTGTCTTGACATGATTGGCATCCTTCTGATAATCGATACAGCCTCTTATTTTTTTGACATTTTCAGCCAGAGACTTATTTGCCGTATCCTCATACTTCATAGGAACCATTGCCGATGAAATACAGTTCGAAATACAATTTTCCCTTCCAAACACTTTTCTCGTATCCATCGTAACCGAAAGAGCAAGATTCTTTTTATTGTCCGGATATAATTTTTCTACTGTCTTCGCCACCAAAAAGGATAATAATGCCGCCGGATTCGCCCCGTTTTCTTTGCATACTTTCATGAAATCAGCAGAAGGAAACTTTAATTCACTTAAAACAACATCCTCATCCTCCGGTCGGTTCATGGTAGGATCAACAAAATACTCCTGCCCATACCGCAGCATTACCAGCGGCTTATGTTCAAAATCCTTAATATCCTCTGCTACGACATTCCTATAATAGTCCTGCAGTTTCTCCGGTTTTTTTGTCTGTACATGCGGAACCTCATCCACCTCACCGGTATATAATGTGAGATAAAAATAGAGTACAGTATGCGTAATTTTGGTCAATCCGCCGCCATCAACAAGTGAATGATAAGCGTTCACGGATAACTGATTTTTATAATATGTAAGGAATACCGGACGTCCTTTTGCAAGTCTGCCGCATGGTATAATTGGGTTCTTACTTTCGACCGGAAGGCTTTCCTCATCAGATGCAAAATAAAATATTTCACCATCAATGACCTCCGGAACACAGTCAATAATTGGATATACTTGTTTTGTCTTATTCCATGCCTCTGCTAATTTTGCAGAATCAATCTCATGATCGAATTCTACCGTATACCTAAGATGAATCGGATTATTATTGTCCATCAGCCAGAACAAACCGTCCCAGCCATCCGACGCTCCTCCATACATTACTGCATTTTCCTTGTTATTCCCCATTATTCCATCCTCCTTCTCGTATCAAAGTACAGTTACATCCGAATCTGTAATAATCGAATGTACTTCTGCATTAATTTTTACTTCCAGTCCCATTTCAGAAAGAATATCTGAAATAGTACTCATATATTTTTCTGTCATCTTACCCAACTGCATCATAAAAATGAAATTTCCATTTAGTTCCATCATATAATAATTGTTAATGGCATTGGTTGGCATTTCAAAATTCACAATATGTTTCGTATATTTGCCAATATCAAGTTTTCCCATATAGGTGACTGTCGCAAATGTATGAATAAGATTCCAGCCATATGTTCCTTCAAAATTCCAAAATGTTTTTACATAATCGTCTGTTCTCTGATAGTCCATATCCTTCCGGAATTTTTTTATTTGGTCATCTATACAGCCGTTCATAACATCTTCGTATTCAACATCAATGATTGCTATTGATATACAATTAGAAATATATTTATCAAGTCCCAATACTTTTCTGTCATTTACGGTATAAGATAAACCAATGTCTCTTCTTTCATCCGGGTGCAATCGATAGAAAGCTTTCGCAATTATATTGCTCAACATCGCAGACGGATTTGCTCCATGCTGTTTACAAATCTTAATAAATTCCCCGGAATCAAACTTTAGAGATCCAAGCACCCTGCTTCCATCGTCCAGAGCCTTCATTTCTTCATCCTCAACAAATTCCCTTCTGTACGGAAATAAAAACAGAGGCTGCTGCTTATAACCTGCCAAATCTTCTGCAGAAAGTATGTGATAGTACTCATTCACATCTCTTCCCTCAACCGTCTGAACATTTTCACATTCTTCATTATCTCCGCTGTATGCTGAAAGATAAAAATAAAGCAAAGTTTTTGATATTTCTGTCAGACCTGCACCGTCGACAATTGTATGAAACGCACTGACTGATATCTTATTGCCAAAATAGGTGGCTGTTACTACCCTGCCTGCTGCCGTTTCGGACCCTGGAGTAATAGGGGCTTTGCTCTTCACCGCCTTATTCACGCCTTCCGCTTCAAAAAAGACAATATTCTCATCAACAACCTCAGGAACACCGTCAATTATTGGGAATACTCTCTTGGTCTTCTCCCATGCTTCCTCAATTATCTCCGGAACCACGTCATGGTCAAGTTCTACGGAATATCTTATATGAATATCATTGTTAAAATCCATAAGCCAAAACAAATTCTTGATTGTGCCATAGTGGAATACTACTTTTCTATTTTTGCTCATCTTTTACCCCTCCTGTTGCATAAGCATCGGTTCATCAACATCCCTGTCTATCACATGCGGTTCTGAGATAATCTGTGTCTCTATTCCCAAATCCTTCAAAATATCAACAATTGCCGTCATATACTTTTCAGTCGCCTTTCCAAACTGGAATGTAATAACAAATTCATTATTAAGTTCCATCATAAAAAGACTGCATACAGCATCATCCGTCATCTCAAATTTTTTTATATGTTTTGTATTGCTTCCTATATCAATTTTACCAATATAGGTTACAACCGCATAACGTTTCGCTAATATCCAGTCGTAAGTCTCGTAAAATTTTGCCAGTGTTTTAATAAAATCATCCTTGCGCTGATAATCAATTGTTGAACGAATTTTTTTGGCAAGTACGCTCAGATTATCATCTGCTGCATCCTCATATGTAATGGGAATCAATAAATTTGTGGAACAATTTGCTATTGATTCCGGTACCTGAAAACTTTTTCGTGCATCCATCGTAAGCACAAATGCAATATTCCCATCATTATCAGGATGTAATTTATATGCTGCTCTAGCCAAAAGAGCTGCGAGCATGGATGATGGATTTGCACCGTTTTTCTTACAGAGGGCAACAAATTTGTCTACGGATACTTTCACTCTCGCCGCCCAAAGATTGCCGTCTTCGTCAGGAATCATATCATTATCAACAAACATTCCCTTCCGTTTTGGGTATGTCACAAGTGGCTGTTGAGTAAAATCACCTGTTTCAAGTGTAGCCAATGGTTGAAAATATTCCTGTGGCTGCCTGCCTTCTTCTATCATAACCGGCGGATTTTCATCACTCACTCCCGTATAAAGTGAAAGATAAAAATAAATAAATGTGGAAAATATTTTATTGATTCCTCCACCGTCAACCACTGAGTGAAAAGCATTCATGGATATGCTGCATCCATAATAGGAAACCGAAAACACCCTTCCGCATGTAATCTCTTTACCCGGATTAAGTGGTTTAACACTTTTGATTGGAACATTTTTTCTGTCATCTTTATAAAAAACAATATCTCCATCCACTCTTTCAGGAATACAATCAATGAGCGGATACACCTTCCCGGTTTTTTCCCATGCTTTGGCAAGGATTTCGGCATCTATTTCATGATTGAGTTCAACCGTGAACCGATTGTGATATTTATTATAGCAACAGTCACTATCCCAAAACGGCGACATCGAGCCACCATTATATATTACTTCTCTACCCATATTCATCCTTCCCCTCACTGATACTATTTAACAGGTATCCTCTGGTCGGGTACAAGTGAATATGGTGAAACCGCAACCCTTGACTCAACTCCGTTATCTTTTAAAACATCTGCAACTGCATTCATGTATTTTTCAGTAACGGTTCCATACTGAAAAATTATCTTAATCTTGTTGCCAAGACCAATCATAAACACGGATTTAACCAGTGCGTCAGAAACGATAATTTCTGTAATATGTGATGTATTATCACCAATATTAAATTCTCCGGCATAGGTAATCGCTGCACTCACGCTTTTTAATTCAAGCAAACCATATGTGTTTTCAAGTGCAACATGTGTTTTTATGTAATCACCGCTGTTCTGATACTCTCTTACCGTCTTAATCGACTTTACTGCGTCTCTCAAAGGTACTCCTGATACCTCATCATAACCAAGAATTAAAGGCATTCGTTTTGAACATGGTGCAATCGAATCACATATTCCAAAAGTCTTTCTAAAGTCAGTCAGTACTCCAAATCCAAGTTTCTTTCTTTCTTCCGGAAACATATTATATATTGCTTTTGCAATAACTGCACACAGAACCGATTCCGAATCACCATCATTTTCTTTGCACAGACGCATAAAACTGTCAGCCTGACATTCCAACGATGCAACAGACACTTCACCATCATTTAAAGCCGAAACACTTTCATCAACAAACAGCTCTTTGATGTCATTATATAATATAACCGGCTGTGGTTCGTAGTCTTCTGAAACAAGTACCGTATTCTGAACAAAATAATCCGACGGCTGTCTGTTTTTTTTCATACCCGCCACATCTTTATCCGTACCTGAATGGCTGTAAATCGAAAGATAGTAATTTACAAGTGTACTGCATACACTTATCAATCCCTTTTCATCCACTAAAGAGTGATAAGCACTAAGCGAAATAGCATCCCCAAAATAGGTCAGTCCGAACCCGCAATATGCTGTTTTTTCACTTACAAGGCTAATCGGAACCCTGCTTTGTATCGGCAGGCTTATATTACTATTTTCAAAAAACAAAACCTCATCATTATAGTCGTCAAGTGTCATACCAATCAATGGATATACCTGTTTCGTATCTTCCCATGCTTTGCCAAGTGCCACCGGGTCAACTTCGTGGTCAAACCGGATTGTCACCATGGGATGAGTTGGATTGTGTTCATCCGCATACCAATAGGATTGATAAGGTCCGCCGTTGAAAACTGCTTTTTTATCATCAATACTCATGCCTGACTCCTTATTTGTTGAGTTGTACCGCCTTCTCGTTCATTTCTTTTTTCAAAGTAACAGAATCCACCTTGCCGTTTGCAAGTTTCGGGAATGAATCATACTGAAAAACATAGGTAGGCACTTTATATTTTGCAAGTCTTTCAGAAAGGAACTGAATCAATTCATCCTTATCAATCTGAACACCATTTTTCATTACAACTCCCACACCAACAACTTCTGTATAGAAATCATCATCAATTCCGACAACCTTGACATCATCCACATCCGGGAACTGAGTTACCATTTCCGCAACTTCGACCGGAGAAATATTTTCTCCACCCTTTTTTATCATTTCTTTAGCACGGCCAACAAGAGAAATATAGCCGTCCGAGTCCACTACAGCCAAATCCCCTGTATGAAGCCATCCGTCATCATCAAACGGCTGGTCTTCAGGGTCAAGACGATAGTAACCAACCATTGTGTTATATCCCTTTGCAAGAAGTTCTCCGGATTCTCCCTGCGGACACTCCTCTCCTGTTTCAATATTAGCAATACGGACTTCAAAGTTCTCGGCAGGAACACCGATAGATTTTGCAACGTGTTCAACCGTATCATCAAACGGAGTAATGGTAATCGGAGCCATCTCGCTCTGTCCGTAAGCCGCCATAAATACGGCGTTTTGAAAACTGTTTTTAAGATTTTCAAGCTGTGCAACCGCTACCCCCGCACCTGCAATAAAAATACACTTAATCGAACTCACATACTCGGATGCAAACTTCTTGCTTGCACATATGGCAAACAAAAGGGTTGGAATCGAGTAGAGCATAGTACACTTCTCTGTTGCTATCGTGTTAATTACCGTTGCCGTTTTAATATTGACAGGTATTACTACCGGTGCATCCTTAACCATATTGCCAATCAGACCATAGATTCCAAACACATGAAACATCGGCAATACCAGGCAGTAACTATCCTCACTTGTTGTCCTTGAATTATCTGTCATAACATTTGCTGATTTGATAATATTGTATGCAGAAAGCATAACTGCTTTTGGTTTTCCGGTGGAGCCTGATGTAAAAATAACTACTGCTGCATCGTCGTTATTTACATATGTATGAAATTCAGCAGGCGTTTCTTCTGTGCGTGCCGAAAAATCAATATCACTGCCAAACGCAAACACATTGGTAACGCTGCAGTCAGACTTATTAATAATCTTTTCAGCAAATGCATCTTTATCTGAAATAGCCGGTGTATCACCCATACAAAGATGTGTAATATCGCCAACCTCTATAATGCTTTCTGTTTCTTCTTCATTGAGATTAAAATTAACGAAAAAGGCGAGTCCGCCAAGTTTCTGAATAGCAAAGAATGTAAACACCCAATTTACGCTGTTTGCACCCATAAGACCTACATGTGTACCTTTTTTGATACCCTGTTTTTCAAGATCCATTGCGATAATCGAAGAATATTTATCAATTTCCCCATATGTATAAGTTCTTCTCCCCTCAGATGTTCCATCTGTAGTAATAAGGGCAACCCTGTCATTCTTCTTTCTTGATTTGGTTGATATAAAGTCCTTAAATGATAACTTAAGATAGTCTGCTGCTGTCTCCTCCGCCATCGTATAATCAAGCACACTATCAAAACCGGTAATTACAAAGACATCAGCTACAACATCCGATACATTAATTATCGTCATGCTGTTCGCTGCATGTTTTTTCTTCTCAACAAGAAGAACCCTCAGTCCTGATGAAGTAATATACTCTACATCTGCAAAATCCAAAATAAGGTTCATATCCTTGTCGATCGAAGAAAGTGCATTACCAAGTTCCACCGAACTTTCCACATCAATCCTTCCCGTTACAACTGCTGTAGCAGTATTCTCTGTTATCGTTGTATTTACCGTCATTTATTATTCCCCCAATACATAATGCAATATATGTAAATGTTAAAGCAAGTTTCGGCATTTGTCAACGATTTTTTACTTATTTTTCGCATTTCTTTTATTTTTTCAATATCTCATTTATTATTTATTAACAATTACAACAAACCCGCATAATTCTCCAATACATTTTGTCTGAGGTAATGAGGCACATTCCTAATCTCCGTTTCCTTTGCGTTCACCTCACTTTTGTCTCTCTGTTTTCACTCCTCTGTTGCCACAAATTTATTAATCAGAAATGCTGGCTGGTATGCTTGTTTCAGATTGCGAAGACCGATAATTCCGACATCCTCTTCCAAATTCACATACGTGCAATCCATGGCACACTGCTTTACCGATTCCTGTCGCAACACCTTATAAGAATGTGCGATTTGACGGTCACCTTTTTCTATCAGGGCATCGTAATAATCCTTTCCCAGTCTGCATCCATATCCATACCCCCGAACCTCATTGTCAATCCGCATAACCACGCCGGATAACCCGAGTTCATCGTAGTATTCCAGTTGTTTTTTTATCGTTCTTTCTTCTCTTTCGAGTGCCTGTTTGTCATGGGTTTCACAGTTTTGTTTCATCCAATTTTTTTGGAATTGCAGTATTTCCGGAAAATCTGCCTTTGTAATCTGCGTAACCGATGCCCGCTCCCCATATATTCTCCAAAATTGATGAACTTCTTTTCTTCTTTTTGCCAGTTTCCCACCAGAAAATGTTGACATACTTTCTGTCGTATATACGTATTCCGCCAAATCTCTCTTTTCCTCAAAAGCAAATCTGCCCGAATACATCTGCTCCAAATATCCTTTGGACTTTTCTGTGAGTGTTACAAACTTAACCTTTGCCTTGTATGTTTTTGCATCCTCAAAAATATTTTCAAATGCCTGCCGGAGCAGGTTCTCTTTTCCCATTGGCACCAAATAGACACGGTAACTGCAATCGCAGAGATTACTTCGCAAAACATACAAAACGCCATCTCTTTCACAAATCATATCTCCATATTTTTCAAATAAGGAATACATACTGACAAATGAATGCTGACAGGAGCCCTCTCCATATTCAGACATATATTTGTATACAGTATGATATTCCGATAAGGATGGAGCATGAAACTCCAATCCTGCCTTGTTTTTTTCATTCATTAGCCTGTTCCTTCCCAATCATTATGCAAAAATCACTTTTTTCCAAAAACACTTGACAAACGCATCAAAAAATAAAACTGTCGCTTCACGACTTTTCAATCGTTAAAGCGACAGCCCCCCTTTTTTTTAGCATGATTCACAGCTATTATGCTCATTTTATCTTAATTTTCATTTTGGCTTTCTTTCCACTTCCGTCCTTCGCCAGTGCATAAACAGTTATGGTTTTTCCCTTGCCTTTTTTCTTTGCCTTGACAACGCCGGAAGAGGACAGTGTCGCATATTTCTTATCCTTTTTATTGGCGAAGCTGTAGCTAATCTTTACCTTACCCGATTTCTTCTTCGTTATCTTCAAATACTTTTTCAGTTTTAAGGACTTGCCTGCTTTCAGTTTCTTTGTGCTCGGCGAAAATTTCAGCTTTTTGACAATCACAGAGCTCTTTTTATCCTTGCTCGAAGACGCACTCGGACTCGATGTTGTCTCCTCTTTCGAAGCTGCTGCCGCAGTCGGCGCTACTGTCGCCGCTGGTGCTGCTGTCGGTGCTACTGTCGCCGTCGGTTCTGCTGTCGCTGTCGGTGCTACTGTCGCCGTCGGTTCTGCTGTCGCTGTCGGTTCTGCTGTCGCTGTCGGTTCTGCTGTCGCTGTCGGTGCTACTGTCGCAGTTGCCGCAGCAATCTCCTCTGCGGATGCCGCAGAAGTAAACGCCTTAATCGTCCAGTTTCTGCTCAATGTTCCCGAACCATCCGGATCAAAAGCCGTAACATCACTCCATGCATTATTATAGAGAAGGAAACTTTCCCCTGTCTCAGCACTCACGGAGCCTGTCCACTCACCGAATTGGAAAACCTCATTATAGTTCATCTCGCACTCATACGGCAATACCTCTCCCTCGGAATTAGTAAGCTTTAAGACAACGGAGAAGTTTGTTCCCTTCTTCATCGGAATATCGCTGATACCTGACTCCGTCAAATCAACCGTATAATAACCGCTATCCGGAAAATATCCCGTCAGTGTCTTTCCAACCTGTTTACCAGAGGCAGGGTTCGTTTTATCCGTGAGTTCATAAATCGAAATCTCATAATTTAAATCTCCAACCATCGAGAAGAAGGAAACCGCCTGCAGTTTTTCATCCTCCTGCATGGTAAATACATTGGCAATCTCAGAAATTTCATTCACACTGCCGGCCGGTATGCCGGAATCATACTGGTAATTTTTTTCATAATTATCCGCCTTTTCAACCTCGTAAAAGACAGCCTTTCCTATCTGGAAATCAGCAACAGAGTTATCCGGGTTTAAGAAAGCGTCCTCATAGGAAATCCAGAAATATCCACCCTCGTCATTGTAGTCGCCCCAGCTATTTCGAATCAGCCATGCCCCCGGGTTCTGCGGTCGATTCTTTTCATTGAAATTTTCCACCGAATAGTTATCATCCCATCCCACAAGCATAACACCGTGGTTGACAGCTAACGTATTGTCATCACAATAAAGCGACTTATAATTTGTGTATTTTCCCGTTTCGGTACAGAGCGCAGCTTCCTCATCGCTGGTCGGAACGTGTACCGAAATTGCCGCAGCCCCCTTGTCCATAATGTACTGTTTGACTCGTGCTATGTTATCTTTCGACATAGTGACCACTTCTGCATTCTTCAGGTGATAGGAATCCTTATAAGCAAGGGAATCCTCCAGCGCCGCCGGCGTATTGTTTGTGAATTTTTCCTCCAATTCTGTAAGCGGGGCAACTTCCTCATCAGCAAATCCGCGCCATGCGGCAAGTGCCGGTATTGCCAGCAGATAATTACCGCCCAAATTATAGAAAATTGTATTTTCAGCCTTATACGCATCGGTAATACGTCCGTTATCCTCTGCCTTTAATCCGAGAGGATCGGTTGTCTGATTATAGGCATTCCATACCAGATGATATTCTGAGAGGTCTATGTCGGACGGATCGGATACCAGCCCCTTCTTCAAAGCATTGGATTCGGCGGCACCGATTGTAGCAAAGGACCAGCAAATTCCAAAATTACCCTGATTTTTAACTTCCGTCAGGACATTGTAACCTCTGGAGTCATACTTACTTGGCACCTTCGTGCTATTTTCTTCCTGATACTCGGAGTTTGCAGTTGCTTTCGTATACTTCTCCGGCACATCCGTCCATATGGATGAATACCCAAACTTCGATGCTTTTCCTATGTGCGTAGAGTAGGTTTTGATTGTGGCAGTGTTTGTACTGCTGGCAGCTTTTGCACTGCCGGCAGACTGCCCGGTAAGTGTCGTACTAAAAAGTGCAAAGGCAAGCACGACAGCAACAATTGATTTTCTTTTTCCCTTCATTCTATCTCTCCATTCTGATTTAATTCTCCGCATCCGGCCCCACACCGTCAACGGTTTCGTTTCTATCCCCTTTTCCCCATTATCCCTTTATTCCTCTTATCCACCTTATTATAATTCGATTGCGGGGTCTCCTATCTGTTCTTTCCGATATTTTCCACCACGACTTCTTGACGATAACATTTTTGGTGTATTTTGTCAAGCAGGCAAGGCATTCTGCCTAATCACAAAATTTAATTCTTTCAAATTCCCATAAAAAAAAGACAGAGCATGTCACTCTGTCTGAAAGATATTCACTTGTCATTCATGAGCAGGAGATTTTTGCGAGAGAAATTTACGGCTGATTCCAAAATGTAGTTCAAGCAATTTGACATCAATAACAGGTACAGGATTGACAACACATTTCTATTCTGCTTTATCTACTGAAAACTGGTAAGCCCTACCTGCCTCAAAGGCCAAAATAATCATCTCAATACTCTTTGCAGAATACTCTCTATACTTAAAAAAATACAAAAGCGTTTCAACAAAATTATCCATATCTTCCCTGCTAACATTTACAATAGAAACATTTTGGGGATTCTTAAACAAGTAACTCTTCAACAACTCTACCGAAAACATTTCATTAACAAATGCATATTTGTCAGCATCTTCACTAGGAATTTGTAACGGCTTGTGCCTAATAATCCAAGCAATTAGATACGCATATATTTTTGAATCATGTGTGGTTTCTATATCTTGAAACTCTTTCAATCTATATATATCCACATAATAATCTATAATTACATGATTTAATATGTCTTCCGATATACAAACTATATCTTGGATTTTCTCAGCCTGAAGATAATCTGACATCAAATTATAAAGCCACTCGTACCTGCTCTGGACCTTCTCTTCTGTAAAATAATCTACAATAAACTCATATGTCTTATCCTTACTTACATTTTTATCCATGATACTTCTGCTCCTTCACTCGCTTTTTAGATAAATAACGTGTGCATGAGCCAAGATAATCCTTAAACACTTCTCTATGTTGTTTTTCATGAGCCCCATAAAACTCTTGACCATGATTAGGACGTCTATCAACCTTGATGGCACCTGTCTTAATTGCTTTAAGAAACTTTCTTGCTTTAGTTTTTCCAATCTCATTTTTCATAACCTTTACCCCCTCAAATCAACAATATTGTCGTTGAATTTTTTCAACAACTCGTGAGCTCTTATTATTTTATTTGACACATCCAACATTTTCAAGTCATATCCAACCTTTACAATATATTTCCCTTCTTTTTCCTGCAATATACTATTTTCATATATTTGTTGCATCTTTTCACCCAAGTCACTCGAGGCATTTGTTAACAAACTAAGTATATCAGACAAATCTTTAAGAGCTGTATAACTAACATGATGTGCCTTCTTGTATACATAATTATGATCACAGTCATTCCATGCTTCATCATATATTGTCCTAGTTTGAATTTCTATATACACATTCATAAAACTAACAACATAATGAACACTTCTATATCCATTATCTTTAATTTTACACTCAACCAAGATATCATCATATAGAGATAAATCATCCTCATAAGCATGGTATGCCTTGGGAATTTCCGCCAGAACATTTTCTCCATTTGTGGGATGCGGAATATATGTATATTTATCATATAGTTCTATATCTTTTGCATAAGGGAACTCTTGAACTATACTTTTGTGAAGATCAGTCCATTTGCCTCTGTAACTAATAATAAGCCTTATACCAATTAAATCAGTCAAAACATCCTTATAATTCTTATCTGAAATACTTGAATAAGGATTATTCTCGTCCATCATATGTGCATATTTTTTTTCAATTACCTTACACAAAACGCTATCTAAAGCCTTAACTCTACTCGTTTGTAAATGAACACCCGGAATTTTTTCAATCACCTTTAACAGTTCAATCCTAATATCCTCTAAATGTTTTGCATATTCATCATAGTCGTTAAATATTGCATGACATACCCCTTCAATCGAACTTTGACTACCATTATCCCAAGCAATCTCGTCCATCTCAGCAACTTTCTGTTTTAATTTTCTTTCCGTAATTAACTTACTCCAGTACTCAGACCACTCCATTTTTTCCCCTCATAACGTGTGTTTTTTTAATTTCATATAAGCCTTTCCATTATAAGCTAATCCCTCTGATGCTGAGGATAAAATTTTGTAGACAAATTCGTTGGGCGGTAAACAATTTTATAAATAATAAGGTACAAAAGACCAGCCGCCACAACATCCATAAAGGAATGTTGTTTTAACGCCATGGTGGAAATGCAAATCAGCATACACACAATGAGGGAGGCTGTCTTCCAGCCCTTTCTTCCCTGCAGTGCATTACTTTTGCACAACGCCATGTGAATCGCCAATGAGTTATACACATGAATGCTCGGAAACACATTGGTACTTGTATCCGTAGAATAAATCATCGCCACCAGCCGGGTAAATACATTATCACGCTCAAAACTGGTTGGACGCATGGACTGGGCATTCGGGAAAAAGCTGTACACCAGCAGGCAGACGGTCATTCCCATAATCAGTGCCGAGGCACAGCGGAAAAAATCCTCCGGATGTTTTGTCTGAACGAGCAAAAAAATCACAGTGACAGCAATGTAAACGAACCAGAATAAATATGGCACAATGAAATACTCGCAAAATGGAATCCAATCGTCCACAACACAGTGCATATAATTAAATTCTACCGTCGTTCTTTTCTCTAACGCACTGAACCAGATAAAATAAAATGGAATATAGCAAAAAACCAGTGCGTATTTGTATCTTTCTATAAATATTCTTACCTTTTCTCTCATTCTATCCCCCAATTCTGTCACTACAATAGATATCATTCGTTACGACAAACATTGCTTATTCCATAAACAATGCTCATTACATGAGCATCGCTTATTACGATAAGCATTATTCATTACATGAATAATGTGATAATCCCGGTATCTAAGAGGAACACCGGAATCAGTATACACAGTGACCATCCAAGATAACCGAAGAAGGATGGCATATGGACGCCGTTTTCGTCGGAAATGGATTTAACCATAAAGTTCGGTGCGTTTCCGATATAGGTGTTGGCACCCATAAATACGGCACCGCAGGATATCGCTGTCAGCATTTTCTGGCTTATCACACCGACAGTAGTAGCAATACCTACTGTAGCCCCCAGCGTACCCGCCGTCGTTAAAAATACAAGATAGGTCGGCGTATTATCCAAAAAGCTGGAAAGTGCACCGGTAATCCAGAACATCTGCCATGGCTGATTCAAACCGAGGTTCGGACCTACTTCTTTCAAAATTGCCAATGCCGGCTGCATGGTGATGAAGATACCGATAAACAAAACGGCAACCTCCTGAATTGCTCCCCATGTAAAATGATTTGCCTCACGAATCTCCTTCTTTGTTGTCTTGAAGGACAAAAAGGCTGCCAGCAGTATAATAATCATTTCCAAAAGAGACGGAAATGCCAGTGTTACCTCACCGAAAATCGGAATTTCAAAAAGGTTCGGCAGCACACCACTGAGGATAACGGCTGCCACAATCATAACCAAAAAGATAATATTATGTGCACCGCAGATTCGCAGCGGCGGTTCTCCCTCCCGGATTTCCGGCTTGCGTCCCACCTTCATATCTTTTTTATAACGAATCGTGTCCATAACGAAAAAGATAATCAGCAGAACTATCATATTAAATGCCATAATCGGGAACAAGCGGAGACTCCATGTAAATGGCACACCGCGGGTAAATCCCATCAGCAGCGGCGGGTCACCAATCGGTGTCAGACATCCGCCTAAATTCGAAATCATGAAAATGAAGAATATCATCACATGAGCTTTCTTCTGTCTCCATGAATTCATTTTTATCATTGGACGAACCAACACCATACTGGAACCGGTCGTTCCGATACAACTGGACAATACTGTTCCAAATGCCAGCATAATCGCATTTACAATCGGTTTTCCTTCCATGTTGACATCCACATTGATATTACCTGCCACACAGAACAAACCAAACAACAATACAATAAACGTCAGATAATCATTGATAATACACTCTAATACTGTTTCTACCGTCTCGGCTCCACCATTCATGATAATTCCCGGAATGATGTAAAGCAAGGCGCAGATTACAACTACCGCCGGTTTGTATTTTTCCCACCAATCCTCTTTTACTAATGGGAATACTGCTATACAAAGCAGCAATGCCACAAAGGGTATGCACAAGCATAATGCACCTGCACTCATAATTTACTACTTCCTTTCATTATTAAATTTTCACCTTCGTAAAACTCACATCCAATTTATTATAGTTCTCTTTTGTTTATTTGTAAATGGTAAATAAAAAAAACTCAATTTACAAAAAACATTATATAGGTTATACTGATAGCACAAAAAATCTACAAGGAGAGACTCCCATGAAACAAAATAAAATTATTTCTACTACCCTTTGTCTTTTACTGACAACCGCCATTTCTTTCGGCGTCACCGGATGTTCCAAAAAGGATGATGCCACCGGAGATACCGCCTCCGTAACGGCTGTCGAAGAGGATAAATCCAACCAGACGCTGTTCGTTCAGGCATACATGGACCTTTTATGCCAGCAGGACTTTGAAGGCTATGCCTCTGCCTGCGGTTTTGAAACCAGCGAAGTGGAAGATGCCTATCCGGACCTTCTGGACAATGTTATCGACATTTTCCTTACCTATCAGATGAGCGATACGGAGCAGGAAAATTTCCGGGATGAACTGAAAAAGATTTTTAACAAATGCCAGTACGAGGTGAAGGACGCCATTGAAAATGATGATAATTCCTACACCGTTCCCGTTGAAGTCAAAAAGTTAAAAGTCTTCTCAAAAGCCATCAAAAAAGCCGACAAAAGCTACAAAAAGTGGGCAAAAAAGCAGTCGGATGACAAAGACGAGCAGGACATGACGGACAAGTTTATCGAATATGTCATAAAATACTGCGAGGAAGAACTGGAAAACCCACAATACAAAGATGTAAAAACCGTTAATGTTGTACTTTCCCCTTCCTCCGACGATGCCAACGTCTACGAATACAATTCCGAAGACCTCGGCAGCCTGCAAGCTGCTCTGGTAGATTTCGGTGCTTGGGAACGAGACGTGGACGACGCCGATGACGTCACCGAGTCATAAAAAAACAATTATAACAATTATGATACAGCGAATTGCGGTGCTACTTGCGAAATTCCTCCTGCTGGTACTGTTCCAACACGTGATTATACAATGTTCTCACTGCCGGTGCCAGACTCTCCGGAGTCAGTGCCGCAATTCCGATAATCCGATATGCCTCTTTTGCCAGAGGATAACAATCGACCTCATAAGGTATATCGTTCATAACCATCTCCGGCATGAGACAAATTCCAAAATCATTTGCTACCATGGCAATGGTGGACAAGTCATCCACCACATGGTAGTTTGATTTTACATTCAAATTATTTTCCCGCAAAAAATTCTGTATATCTGCGTCGGTACTTTCCCTCTGGGTGACAAACTCCCGGTTGCGAAGTTCGTCAATTTCCATGGCGTCACCCGTTCCCGTCCGTTCCATTCCTTTCGGAACAACACAGAGCAGCGGATCTTTGTACAGCGGTTCAATCGGTATATCTGCCGCACTGGACACCGACAAAAATCCCAAATCCACAATACCGTTTTTTATCCAGTAAGCCACATCTTCATATGTTCCCTGAAATAATTCAATCCGGATTGCCGGATAATCCTTCTGAAACGACCTCATAATCTGCGGCATCCAATTTGTACACACGCTGGAAAAACAGCCCACCTTGATTTTCCCCTGCTTTAATCCGTTAAACTCCGCAATCGCCTGCTGTAAACTCTCATCACTGTTCAGAACAGCATTGACATAAGGAAGAAGACGCTCCCCATAATTGGTAAGCGTCACTCCATTTTTGTTTCGATTAAATAAGGAAAAGCCTAACTCCATCTCAAAGGAAGAAATGGCGTGGCTGATGGCAGACGGTGTCAATCCAAGAAGGTCTGCCGCCTTGCGAAAACTTCCCTGCTCCGCCACCGTCTTTAGCACCTGATAACTTAATAAGGTCATTTCCGTCCTCTTTTCTTCCCGTTAAGCAGGCAAAAAAGCCATTCTATCTTGCACACTTGTAAAGCAAATCCTCCCATCGGCGGTCTACCTCCTGCTGGAACTGTTCAATCAGGTGTTCATTTCCCTTTTTGAAGAGATGTTTAAATCTTCCCTGTTCACGAAGGAAATCCTCAATCGGAAGTTTGTTTTTCGGCTCATAAGATAATGTCCATTTTCCATGGTCTACTTCAAATAACGGCCAGTAGCAGGTCTCCACCGCCAGCTTGCAGATTTTCATAATATCCGGCGTGTCATAGCGCCATCCTCTCGGACATGGTGTCATGACATTCAGAAAACTGGCGCCCTCTGTATAGATTGCTTTTTCTGCCTTGCGGTGAATATCCTTAAAATCGGTGGTAAACGTCGTCTGTGCCACATACGCCACATCATGGTCGGCAATAATGCTTGCCAAATCCTTTCGGTTCTGCATTTTACCGTTTGACTGTTTTCCCACTGGCGTGGTAGTCGTATCGGCATACATTGGCGTCGCTGAAGAACGCTGGATTCCGGTATTCATGTATGCGCCGTTGTCATAGCAGACATACACCATATCGTGTCCCCTCTCCATCGCACCGGACAAGGACTGAAAACCGATATCATAAGTACCGCCGTCTCCTCCGAAGGTGATAAACTTAAATGTCTCATCCTCCGGCAGTTTACCCCTTTTTTTCAAAACCCGGTAAGCAGTTTCCACACCACTCAGCGTAGCTCCCGCATTTTCAAAGGCGTTGTGAATATAACTGTCCTCCCATGCCGTATATGGATACATATAGGAGGAAACCTCCAGACATCCGGTGGCATTGCCAATCACTGCCCGGTCTTCTTCATGTAAAGCACGAAGGACAGCACGAACGGCAATGGTAGCACCACAGCCGGCACACATACGATGTCCCGGTGCCAGTCTTTCCGGCTTTTCTAACATTGTCTTTAAACTGTAATCGCTCATTTTCTATGTTCCTCCCATTACCGTAAACGGATATATTTGTACTGTTCTACTTCTTTACCATGTTCTACCATGTCTGCCAATTCCTGAAAGATACCGTTCACGTCACTAATGGTAAAATCTCGTCCTGCCAGACCATAGATGTAGTTCACTGCCTCAATCATTACTTTCTTTTTAAACAGTGCTGCCGGAACTTCACTGCCAAGCGGACCGCCATTTCCATTGTAGCTCTCACACCGATCCATAATTGCCACCGCTTTGCAGTTTTTCAATGCCTCGGCAATCTCCTCCGCCGGGAACGGACGGAACACACGAAGTTTCAACACGCCGACCTTTTTCCCCTGCTCACGCAAATCGTCCACTGCCTGCTTTGCTGTCCCTGCGGCGGAACCCATAATGAGCATAATATAATCTGCGTCCTCGGTTCGGTACTCCTCAAAAAGTCCAAAACCTCTGCCCGTCAATTTTTTATACTTCTCTGCCACCTCCAAAATAACTTCTTTGGAATTTTCCAAGGCAATCTCCTGATTCTTTTTTGCCTCCATGGCATAATTTGATAGGGAATACGGTCCAACGGCAATCGGTTTACCGGGATTTAACAAATATTCCTCCGGCTCATATTCGCCCACAAAATCCTTTACGAGATTATCTTCCAGCAGTTCAATATTTTCCACTGCGTGGCTTGTAATAAAACCGTCCTGACAAATCATGACGGGAAGATGTACGTTTTTATTCTCTGCAATCGGATAAGCCTGAATAAAATTATCATATGCCTCCTGATTGTTTTCCGCATAAATCTGAATCCATCCGGTATCTCTGGCTCCCATACCGTCCGAGTGGTCACAGTTAATGTTAATCGGACCGGATAATGTGCGGTTTACCAGTGCCATCACAAGCGGAAGGCGGTTGGACGCTGCCAAAAGCAGCTCCTCCCACATCAACGCAAGTCCGGCGGAGGAGGTAGCGGTAAGACTTCTGGCTCCTGCTGCCTCTGCGCCAATCGTGGCACTCATGGAAGAATGTTCACTCTCAACCGGAATAAACTCCGTATCCATCTCACCATTGGCAATGTAGGTGGAAACCATCTGGGGAATTTCTGTAGACGGCGTAATCGGAAACGCCGGCATAACATCAGGGTTAATCTGGCGGATGGCATAAGACACCGCCTCATTTCCTGACATACGCTCTTTTATCGCCATTATAAATTGCCCTCCTTCATCGTAATCGCATTAAACGGGCAAACGCTGGCACAAATGCCGCAGCCCTTACAGTGTTCATAGTCAAAGCCTAATCTCTTTCCGTCCTTTACCGGAACACTGCTGTCCGGACAGACCGGAGCACAGAGTAAACACTGCCGGCACTTATCTGCCTCAAAAATGGGAGTGTTCGTTCGCCACTCCCCGGTATTAAAATTTTTCGATGTGCCGCCCGCAAACATCATTAAACCTTCTGTCAGATTTTGATGGGGCGTTTTTTCATTTATTTTTGTCGCATCTGTTCGCATGATGTCCTCCCTTATGCTGATAATTTCTTTTCGGCATTCTTGCGGATTGCTTCTTCTACCACATCATAAGCTGCCTCCAGCGCCTTCATATTTCCCTCGATTACCTCCGGCTTTTTCGCAAACTTATGTTGATAAGAGGCTTTCATTTCCTCGATAAAAGTATCCCTCGGCATTACTTTACTGACAGCAACGGCAGCCGCAAGCATTGGAGAGTTTGGAAAATTCTTGCCAAGATTTTCAACGGAAATCTTTCGGGCGTCCACTGTATAAACACTGCCCTCATACCCATTCAGCTTGTGAAGAATTTCTTCCTTTCTTTTTGCTGTATTGATAATAATAGCACCGGTTTTCTTTAATCCTGCCGTTACATCTACGGAATCCAGCAGTGTCTCATCCACTACTACAACATAATCCGGATGATAAATGTTGGAATGAACCCGGATTTTATCTGTACTAATACGGTTGTAGGCAGTAATCGGCGCCCCCATCCGTTCCGGACCATACTCTGGAAATCCCTGTACATTCTGTCCTGTCTTGAATGCTACATCTGCCAACAACAAAGCAGCCGTCTTTGCTCCCTGACCACCGCGTCCATGCCATCTGATTTCAATTCCGTTTTTCATTTACTTTTTTCTCCTTTTTTATAAAATTTCAATATTATTATATCTCAAATCATACAAAAGTAAAGAGAAAATGGTTAATTTAATTCAACTTTGAAGTGAATTTATTTCACCCCATTATTAACATTGCGTTTATACCTATTCTTATGTATAATAAAGGGAAGGACAGATAATTTTTTACTTGTAACAGGGGGATAAAATGATAAAAAGGTATTTTGTTCGTACAGATAAACTGCAGCCGGGTATGCGCATTGACCAATACATCAAGGACCGCATGGACCGAACTCTGGTTGCAAGGGGGACCATTCTGGACGATTATGTGATTGACGGAATAAAACGACGCGGCATACATGGTATCTATGTAAGTGAAGGAGAAGAAGAACCGGCAGAGGAAAAGCCGGAGGCACCTCTCCCTCCTTTGGTGCGTCATAATATTGAAAAATACCGGACGGATGATCCGGTTAAGGTAAAACTTTCCGAAAGTGTAAAAAAACGTGTCTCGCAGGGAATTCAGTATTTGTACAGCAATTCGGATTCCCCGGAGTTTGCCACGACCTCTTCAAAAATCACCTCGGATTTGATGAAAGCCATTGATGACAACGACGCCCTTGCTGTCGACATCAGTGCTTTGAAAACGAGTGACGAATACACATTTAAACACAGCGTGGACGTCGCCACCATGTCTATGATTATCGGCAAGAAACTGGGGATGACAGATAAAGACGTCTACAACATTGGCGTTGCCGGACTTCTCCATGACATGGGTAAATCAAAAATTCCTCTTGAAATTTTGAACAAACCTGCCCGTCTCACAGATAACGAGTTTGCTATTATGAAGAAACACTCCGAATTTGGCTATACCATTTTGAAGGACAAGCGGGAGTTCCAAGGCTCGATTTCTCTTGCCGTACTCCAGCACCACGAAAAAACAAACGGACGCGGTTATCCGTTTGGAGTCACCTCGGAGAAAATTCATCCTTATGCAAAAATATTGTCTGTTGCCGATGTGTACGACGCACTGGTAACAGAACGCCCTTATAAAAAACCATTTTCCCAGCGAAATGCTGTCGAGCTGATTATGTCTATGACGGAAGAGCTGGACATTCAGGCCATGAAGGCTTTTCTGGAAACCGTTATTCTCTATCCGGTGGACTCCATTGTAGAACTGAGCAATGGCGAAAAAGCAAAGGTCGTAGAAAATAAAACAAATGCCGTCCTCCGTCCAACCGTAGTTGGTCTTGAAAGCGGCACTGTATACAATCTGGCAGAAGATTTGGATTGTGCCAGAATCATTATTCAGTAATCATTTTTTGAGGCTGCTCTGGGCTATCCGGTGCCATACACTCTCCACCGTAGCCTCAATATCTTTTTCAATTCCAATCGTAACATCCGCATACTGGCGGTATAGGGCAATTCTCTCCTGATACACATCATCCAAGGTCTGCCCCGGCGCAAAGGCAATTCCCCTGCTTTTTATATTTGTAATCCGGTTTTTCAATTCTATCAGTGGAACATCCAAAAAGACAACCGTCCCACTCTGCCGAAGATAAGACATGGCTGCCGGCTCCAAAACAACACTGCCTCCGGTGGCAATCACCGTATTATCATAAGTCGTGCTGAGAACCGTCGTACTCTCAATCTCCAAAAAGGCATCCAATCCATCCTCGTCCAGAATTTCCTGTAACTTTCTTCCTGTCTGCTGCATAATGTCCAAATCCAAGTCAGCAAATCCCATCCCCAGTGCCTTGGCAAGCAAAACGCCTACTGTAGATTTACCTGAGCCGGGCATACCAATCAAAACAACATTTTTCTTCATTTTCCTCTCCCATCAGTGAGTTTTCTGCTTTGTCATCCGTTTCGTAAATATGATATAAAAAGTAACATTTATCAAAATACCAAATACCGTAGCACTTGGTGCCGCCAGTCCCACATGGGTAAGGCTGGCATTGGGACGGACGCTCATAATGTACGACATCGGCAGACGCACAAGGAACGTCTGGGCAATTCCCTGTAGCATGACAAACAGCGTCTGCTCATGACCATTATAATAACCGACAAAACTGAACAACACCGAAGTGACGACAGCCTCCGGAGCAAACCCTTTCAAGTACTCTGCCGCCCTCGCAATGACCGCCTGATCCTTTGAAAAGATTCCGGCAAAAAAGTCGCCGCGGAAAAATACGAGAACAGAAATAACAACTCCAAAAACAGCACCCATAACCATTCCCGTCACCATAGCACGACGAGCCCGGTCTTCTTTTCCTGCCCCCACATTTTGAGACACAAAAGACGCCATGGACTGCATGAGTGAACTTGGCAGCAGCATAACAAAACTGACAATCTTGTTTGCCACTCCGTAACCGGACGAGGCGTCCAGCCCCAAACGGTTGATAAAGGCACACAGTGCCAAAAAGGAAATCTGCGTCAGAATTTCCTGAAAAGCAATCGGTGTTCCGATTCGTACAAAACGCTTAATCTCAGGATTGAACGTAATATCCTTCCTTGTCAATGTAAACGGCATTTCTTTTTTCATCATAATGAAAATGGACAAAATAACGCTGACCGCCTGAGCCAACACCGTAGCCAGTGCAGCCCCCACGACATTCAGGTGAAATACTGCAACAAAAAGAAGATCGCCCACGATATTGACAACACAAGCGATAGCTACAAAAATCAACGGCGTGGTCGAATCCCCCAGTCCGCGGAAAATACTGCTGATTACATTATAGGCAATGATGAAAATGATACCGCCGCCGCAGATTCTTACATAAAGCACCGTTAAGTCCAGTGCCTCTGCCGGAGCCTGCATCAAAATAGCAAGCGGTCTGGCAAATAACAGCATTAAAATGGCAATCACGACAGAGATTACGGCAAAGAGACAGATTACACCGCCAATTACTTTGCCTACCCGTTCATTTTTCCCCTCTCCCAGATACCGGCCAATCAGCACCGTAATTCCCATGGCAAGACCGGCAATCGTAAAGATAACGAGATTCACAATATTACTTCCCGTAGAAACACCGGAGATTCCTGATGTCGTTCCAAAACGCCCCACCACAAGAATATCAACAGCTCCATACATCGCCTGCAAGACGAGAGCACCAAGAATCGGAATCATAAACCGAATCATTTTGGACAAAATATTTCCATTTGTAAAATCATTTTTATTGTTCATAACCAACTTCCTTTCTCTTTCTCTATTCTAACAAGGCAGCTCTATTTTTTCAACAGAAAATGTTGAGCGTTTGCAATCCCCTCTTGACAAATAAAAAAAAGAGGTAGAAAATGAAGGATGGTTAATGTTCGGGGAGTTACAAGATGTCCGGAGAGCAGCTGACATGCCTGCACGTTCAAAGCTCTCCAGACAGCTTGTAACTCCTCGAACAACGGAACCATCTCTGAACATTAACAAACTTATAAAGGAAAAGAGGCATTTTACAAAATGAAGAAACAAGAAATTTTTAAACGTTATGTGCTGTTTATTATCAGCTTATTTTTTTCGGCTCTGGGCGTGGCTCTGACAAAACATGGTGAACTTGGTGTATCACCAATTTCCTCTGTTGCCAATGTGCTTAGCTGCCGCTTTATTTCTTTAAGCCTTGGCACGTGGCTGATTCTCTGGAACTGTATTCTGATTGTCGGCCAGATTTTCATCTTGAGGAAAAACTTTCAGCCAATTCAACTGTTACAGGTACCATTATCCTTTTTATTCGGATTTTTTACTGACATCTGCATGAAACTCGTCTCCGGATTGCCGGTAAACTCCTATCCTGTCCGGATTTTCTTTATCCTTTGCGGTACAATTGTCCTCGGCTTCGGCATTGCACTGTCTGTTATCGCAAATGTAATCATGAACTCCGGTGAGGCTTTCGTAAAAGCAATATCCGACCGGATTCACAAAAATTTCGGCAATGTAAAAATCGGTTTTGATGTGACTTGCGTTGTTCTGGCTCTTGTGCTGTCACTGCTTTTCTTTCACTTTTCCATCGTCGGCACACGTGAAGGTACAATTATCGCAGCTCTCTGCACCGGCATGGTGGTAAAATTTTTCCAGCGGTATCTGGAGAAACCACTGGAACATATTTTGAACTGATTAATTCGCTTAATCAGTGTGCCGGATTAGGATTCCTTTCGCCCATCCTACTTTGCCTCCGTCTAAAAAGAACTGTTTCATTTTTCTCTGTAACGAGGTTCTCTCCGGCAAAGCAGGTATGTCCGGCTCAGCACCCGGATATACCCAGTCTAGCACTGCCATACTCTCATAATCAACTGATTCCACACAAAATAATTTTTGAAATCTTATAATATTCGAGTCCGGCGGCAGTAATTGTTCCAGTGCCGGCGACAGCATCCATGAATCACAGCACAAATCGATGTCCAGCCATTCGGGAAAGTATCTCTTCAAAAAATCCTGATATTTTCGAAACGATTCCTGAATACAATCCGGTTTCATATTTGCGTCGGACGGAATATGAACATCAATTTGCGGCTTTTCTCCCTCTACAAACTCAAATTCCAGCTCTCCAATCCGAAACTCCTGAAGACTAAGCTGTCTCGGAAACCACCACGCCCACACAAAGGCATAGTCGCCATAAGCAGACTTGTGTTCATGGATAAACCGGGTGCAAAATTTCATCGTAGCAGCGAAAATATCCTCATCAATCCCCAGCTCCCGATACTTTTCATATGTCTCACCACAACTGTAAACGAGAAGTTCCGAAAGAATATAAAAACCTTTTTCGTCTTCACCGATTCTCTCCTTAATTTCCGAAATTGTTTCATCCCAATATTCACGCTTTTTCAGTCGTTCCCTCAAGGGCTCGTCCAAGACACTTCGCCCCTCTCTATTGTACACAAGCATTTGTTCTTTCACTTCGCCCGGTAACTCAAGCATTTCACATAGGCTTACAAAATCCATGATGGTTTCTCCCTTCTGTATCATCTGCTTATTTCTTGCTCCATTTAGTGTTCGGCGGTGCCCCTAACAAAACGCACAAACTCATCCTGTGGCAGCGGTTTGGAAAAATAATATCCCTGTATATACTGTACGCCCAGTTTTTTCATCGTTTCCAACTGCACCTCTGTCTCGACACCCTCCGAAACAATCTTCAGCCCCAAATTCAAAATCATACGTGTTGCCGTCTCCATAACCAATTTGCCCTTGGACTTTTCAAAATATGATTTTGTCATATCCCGGTCAAACTTCACAATCTCCACCGGCATATCCACGATATAATTCAAGTTGGACTCACCATTTCCAAAGTCATCCAGAGAAAACGACACGCCGTAATCGATTAATCTTTCCATGTTCTGCACAAGGATATTTCTCCTCCTGATTGACGCACTTTCCGTAACCTCCAGATTAATCATTGAAGGTTTTATGCCGTATTTCTCCATAATGCTCTGATACCTCTCTGACAATGTGTGAGATTCGCACTGACGCACCGAAAGATTTACCTCAATGTACTCAAGTCCCCATTCCCACACTCGTTCTCGCTGTATAAACTGGCAAACCTTCTCAAACACTCTCTCCCCTAACTGTTCTACCAGTCCAGTCTCCTCTGCCACCGATATAAACTGTCCCGGCGGCACAATGGTTCCGTCGGTATTTCGAATACGAGCCAGCGCCTCAGCCGAGACAAAACGGTCCTTCTTCACAGAATATATTGGTTGCAAAAACACCTCGACTCTGTCCTCTTTCAAAGCGTCCACAATCGTTTTGAACATCTGCACCCATTGACGCCGTTCCTCCACCATCTTCTGATTAATTTCAATAACCTTACATTCATCCGTCTGGTTAAAATCCTGCCTGTAATAGCGAAACAACTGGTAAATTTCGTCTGCCGAGGCAGCTACCTCACTGTTTTCTATGCTGAAATAAATCGGTTCGTAGAACCGTCCTCTCCACTCTTTTTTAAATCGCTCCTGAATCCTTTTTGTTCCTTCCTCAAACTGTTCTCTGTCCTCATATAGTACCACAAACTCCCACTCTACATTTTTAAACACCTTTGCTCCCTTCAGCGTATCCAAAAACTTAGCAATATCCACCAATCTCGTACCATCTTCGGAATCTGCTTCATTTCTGTGTTTCTCCAGACTTATCATAAACAAAGAAAAATCCTTTTTCCGTTCATACAACTGACCTAAATATTTGTATAATACATGAGAATTAAAAGCACCGGTCTCCCGGTCAAGATTTGCCTCCGGATTTTCAAGTTTAAAGAATAAAATCATCATTCCAATACAACTGGCGTAACCTACCAGAAGAATCTTATTGAAAAAGAACTGAATGACAGCCGCACACATCCACACCAGAATCCACAATACCACCGCCTCTACCCTGACAGCATTCATCCGGTGTCGGTTATATACCGCCATGACCAGTGTCAATATCACAAAAGACAGGCAAAAGGCATATGTAATGTAAACGCAGGAACCATATGTATAGACTGCACCATCCTTGCAGTATGTTTTTATAGGAAGAAAATAAATCAAAAGATTACCGATAACAGCAGCCAATCCAAAACTCAACTGTGCGCGAACACGTGATTTGCCATGATAAATATCCTGACAGATATACAAAAGACCAAAGCAGCCGGTCCAGACCAGCAACGCCAAATAAATCTTGCATATAGCAAAACAGAGCCAGACTGGTATGCGATTCTGATTGACAATCGCTGCAATAGAAGAAATGTCCATGGTCACATTCGCCAACGTAACCAACATTGTCCGTTTAAAAAAGATTTCCGTATAAAGTCCCACAGCCCTCCGCCGTACATAAAAGCAAAGCAAAAGGAGTAAGACACCTAATCCCGCCAACTGCATCTGTACATTCATACCACTTTCATCTCCAACCGCTGTTAAAAAGCAAATAATTTACTGATAGTTTCGGCTAAATCTTGTAAATCCTTAACAGATAATTGCAAATTTTAGCGATGAGGAATTCATTTTTAATTTTGACCGATAAAGAACCCCCTCGAAATTTTGCATTTCAAGGGGGTTCCAAATTTCTTTAATGGATAAAATATTATCTCTTACTAAACTGTGGTGCACGACGAGCTTTCTTCAAGCCGTATTTCT
>CAZFHT010000011.1:0-29779 GCA_964518785.1 uncultured Eubacterium sp. | reverse complement strand
GCAAAGTACCACCACTACTGGTAAAGTTACAAAGTATTCGTTATCCATTCCGAAACCGGACGGTGTCACTTTTGATAAAGTAACTAATCAGGATTTATATGCCAGCAAAAAATTTAAACTTATTATTTCCGGCAATTATGTGAAATATTTCCAAGAACATCCAGTTGTTATCGGAAATAATTCGGTAAAAAGTGTTTCGGTTAATAACGTCGATAATACCACTCAGATTACGGTAGCCACATCTTCCCTGAGGGGTTACAAGATTTATGACAATGGCGACAGTTTTGGTGTATCGATTGGTGCACCGAAGGATATCTATAAATCCATTGTTGTTCTGGATGCAGGACATGGCGGTCATGACCCGGGTGCACAGAACAAGGGAACAAATGAAAAAGACTTGAATTTTAAAATTATTTATACGTTAATGAAAGAATACAGTTCTTCCAACGCACCGGATGTAAAGATATACTGGACGAGAACAACCGATACCTTTATTACTCTTGCTAAGAGAGCAGCCTTTGCTAAAAGCGTGGGTGCAGATGTCTTTATCAGTCTGCATATGAACTCAGCAAGCAGTTCCTCTGCCAATGGAACAGAAGTATATTATTCTGTAAATAATAACAATAAGAGTTTTAGTGGAATTACGAGTAAGAAGATGGCAAGTATGTTTAAAACAAAACTGGTAACTGATTTGGGAACAAAGAGCCGGGGAACCAAAACAGCCGGTTACTATGTTATCAAGCACAACACAGTTCCGGCAATTCTGATTGAGTTAGGTTTTATCTCCGGCAGTTCTGATTATAAAAAACTGACAAATACTGCGTTCCAAGAGAAAGCAGCTAAGGCAATTTATGACCAGATTGTATCGATGTTTAACACTTATCCGACAGGACGTACCGGAAAATAAAGCGTTGTGAAACTTAGACTTTTCTACTTTCGAAGGGAGACAGCAGTAGCTGCCTTCCTTTTTCTGTCCTCTTCCAATGCAGCATAATGCTTTCGTGTCGTATTCACATCATTATGTCCCAAAACCTCAGCAACAAGGTATATATCCCCTGTTTCCCGGTAAAGATTTGTTCCGTAAGTGCTGCGTAGTTTATGCGGTGTTATGTGCTTTATCGTAGTGACGTGTTTAGCACAGTCTGACACAAGATTTTCCACTGCCTGAACAGTTATCCGGCGTTTTTGAATGGAAAGAAAAAGGGCATGCTCATGACCTTCTTTCGTATTTTGTATCGTTTTTCTTTCTGCGTAGTAGTCATATAAAGCCTCGGCAACTTCATCACCGAAATAAACAAAATCCTCTTTACCGCCTTTTCGAATAATTTTGATACGGTTATTTTTAAAATCCAAATCCTCCAAATCCAGACCGACACACTCTGAAACACGAATTCCGGTGCCAAGCAGAAGAGTGAAGAGTGCAAGATTCCTCATCTTATTTTTTTCAAAATATACTTTTTTCATGCCCTCCAAATTATCTCCGCCATGTTCAACGTAATCAAGCAAATTGGCAACCTCGTCAACGTCCAGTCTGACAATTTCCCTTTTGTGGAGTTTTGGCATATCTACAATTAATGTCGGATTGTTTTTTAATTGTTCCCGTTTGTAATAATAAGAAAAGAAACTCCTCAAAGCGGCAAGTTTACGATGAAGTCCCCGTTCATTATTTGTATGGACAACGCCTTCAGCGTCCTCATAATATTTTAAATATTCCAGATATTCCTCAATGTCCACAGGCTGCAGCATATCAAGGTCAGATAATTTGATATCAGAAATATCGGACATATTTTTAAAGTACGGATTTGATTCACATAAAAAATAAAAAAACAAACGAATGTCATATACATAAGAAATTCTCGTTTTTGCTGATGTATTTGGTTCAATCGCTCGAAAATAATCCCGGCAAAAAGAAGGAAGAGTTGCCATGACATCTCGCAGTTTAAGAGTGTTGTGCCTTGCCGTTTGTTCGTGATATGTAATTTTCTTTTCCATGAAAAACCTCCTGAAAAACTAGTTATTTGTACCTATAAGACAGTATAACATACCTCAAGAAAGAAATCAACTCTCTTGGACAAACTCAGCTAGAATTTGTCCAAGAGAGGTTGCGGAGCTACATCAAACCTACAAGAGTAGCGGAGCGAAAAACTACTCTTGGACAAAATCAAAGTTTGTCCAAGCAAAAAGTTAATTTCTTTCAAATTCATAATAAGATACTTTTCTTTCCATACTTCCCAAATCATAAATGACTTCTTTTGAAAATGAACAATTATTATCCAAAAATTCTTTATCAATGCCACGATTTATCAATTCATCCAAAGTCAAACATTCTTCTACCGGAAGATTAAGATTTCTGGATACCCAATAATGCTTTTTACCTTTGATATGACCAGATAATTCTTTTGTTATATATTTTCCAATATACGTTGATGTCCTTCTTTTATCCTTTATTCTAGTTGCTGTAGTAAAACCATATTTATAATTTTCGATATTATAAATAATATCGCCATTAGGCGAAAATTTTCCAGACGAAACAAGTTCAATATTGCCTATATCCCCAATCAATCCATGAAAATGATAACGCCCGGACTTATGCAACTCAGGAACAAAAAGATAACGAAGATTAGGTGCATAACGTTTTTTAATATTATTCAGCCATTGTGAAAGTTTCTTGCTACATTCTGTGTAATCAAATGAATCAACTAAAAGAGGATTGAAAGTCATAGTAACAAACCACTCAAAATCATTACTTCTCGCATAATCATAAATTTTATTTTTAGCACGATTTTGAGAAGATATAACACTACGCCGGATATAATCAATGGACTCCTTTAAAGTCTTATCTTTAGTCTCTTTGAACTCCAATTCAATTTGCTCAAATGGTTTCCATTCATTTTCAGAAGTTTTATCATAATCATACCTAGTCCGATAATTGTATGTAGTAATTTTAAAATGCTTATCATCATAGTATTTGATTTTAGCTTGAAAATACTTTTCCGACACAAACCATATACCCCCTTTTTATTAAATGACTGTTAAGTGTTGCTATTGTCAAGTATAGAGGGAGTTGCGTCATCCACTCCGGGAGACGGTGGGTCCCCTCCTCGCTCCGCTGCGGTATCCCCATCATCATCCGGCGTGGGTGACGGTTCTCGCTCATTATCTTCACAATTATCATCCTCAACACCATCATAAAGTAAAAAGGTATCATACAAAGACGCAATACGCCTTGAATAATGAAAAAATTCAGACGATACCTTTTCACGAATAGAATAGAAAACCGTTACATCAACAAAAAGAGAACCCCCGGCAAAGAGTGATAACAGTTTTCCAAAAAACTTAAAATTCCCAACGTTTCTATGCTGATGATTATATTCAAAAAAAGACCGAATCTGGCGGTCGACCATTCTATCAGATTGGGAAATCAAAATAAAATCATATCCATAATGACGGTGAAGGCTAAAAAACTGAATCCACTCCAAGCGGTCAGACTGTGCAAACGTCCTTGGATTGAACATAATACCACACTCATCAATAACAACAAGCGTCTCATGTTCACGCCTACCCTTATGATATTCCTTCGCAAATTTTTTTAAAAAATTAACCGTCAATTCACCATTGGGAACATATTCAAAATGCCCCAGTTTCTTCTTATGAGGATGGAAATTTTTGAATAATTTCTTTATCCAAAACCCAAAAAGAGAATAACTACAGTTATCCAAAGAAATAGGATAGTTGCTTATCACATTCCCACCCATCCGCAAACGATAGAAAATCTTTTCTGTGGCATGAAAAGACTTACCAGAACCCGGAGTACCAGAATATAAACTAATCATTATCATATGCCCCCATTTCTTTCAAAAGTAAAACAAACTTATCACGTAAACCCCAGTTATTAACACACCACCAAAAGACAAAATCTTCATCAATTTTTCTTAATTCATCCTTTGTAAACAAATGTTTTAAATCAAACATATATAAACCTCCTAGTCATTGATAGCCTTTATCCAACGCAACACAATTTGATAAGCATAGTAAACAGCGATAGCAGATAACCAAACAGTTGTTATTGTAAGAAAATCACCAATCGGAATAAAATAATTCAAATACTGCAAAACTGTATTATCAGCCATAGCCGAAAACGTATCTTTAAAAGGAGACGCAGGCAAAAAAACAAAAATAGAGGAAAGAATACTATTAAGCAGTTTAGCTATAGCGTCCCATATTGAGTTAACAGACATAATAATCACCCCTTTATGACATATCGAGTTATCATGATAAGTCCCAATGCGTATATAATGCGAAGAAACCACTGTACAATAACACGAAGAGAAGAGTATTGAGTAAAATCAATCGTTACAGATTCATCAATATTAAATCGTTTAAATTGAAATGGAATGGTAAAAACTGGTGCTTTTGTTTCTGCATTAAGGACTTTTACACCATTATAAATATCCCATGGCACACAGAAAGGAAAACGTTCATACCATTGGATGGAATCATCCGTACCAGGAATAGTTGTTGTAGCAGAATCATCATAATATATATTATTTGTTGTATTATCAGTGTCAGTATTAGTTTCCGTTCCAGTACTCGGATTGTTTTCTGCTCCAGTACTCGGATTGTTTTCTGTTCCGGTACTTGGATTGTTTTCTGTTCCAGTACTCGGTTCGGTTTCTGTTCCCGTATCCGGATTAGTTTCAGGCTCAGTATCTCCAAAGCTATCAGGAAATTCTGACGGAAAATCATAGATTATATCTCCAAAAAGTTCTTGCCCGGCAATAGAAGGAACATTAACAATTTCATTACCAGTATCGGGAACAATAATAGTATCTTGAACGCCGGAAACAATCGAATCAAAATTTATGCCAGTTTTCGTTGTTTCTTTTCCATCTGATTGTACAGCTTTTCCTTTAGTCTTGTATTTATCACCTTTTTCCGATTCAAGGACTTTTTTTGCAGTTTCTCCACCATCTTGAATACCAGACCACGACGAATCTTTTTCAGACTTCCAACCATCTTCCATTAGGTCAAGAAGTTCCTCATAATCATATTTTCCAGTTTGTATCATTTCATTAAATTTTTCAAAATTTGAACGTGTTTCACAACGAATCAAATTATCACATTCAACGTTTCTATAAATATCCAAAGAGGCAGTTTCAGGAGATAACAAGCCTTTAATCATAAGACTTAAAATTTCATCATTAAATTTTCCAACAAAAGTAGATTGACTAGAATTAAATTCTATTGTAGCAGTATTTGAGCCACCACCAGTACGCACTCCTTTTTCGTTATAAGTCTCACTTCCATATTTCAAAAAATTATTTATAGTGCCAATCGAATCATTATTAAATGCAATTTGAATATAAAATATACTTTTATCACTATTCCAATAAATACAAGGAAAAATTTTCAAATCATGATAACTACTTAAAGAAGATAAATTATTAAACATAAAATATATATTCTTATAACCAGTATCACAATTTATACCCATATCCATAAAATGATTATGTGATGTCCAGTAATCATAGCTATAATCACATTTTTCAGATATATCAATATCTTTTGTCGTATCGTAATTCGGATTAAACTGAATATCAGCTTTTTCTACGTTAATATTTTTCACAAGATAATAAACTGCTTTGAAAAGTTTCGAAGAAATAAGCGTACTAATGGCAGTCCCCGGCAAAACAAGACTTGTTGCCGATTCATTAGAATCAGTATCATTTTCTTCCTTGTCATCCTCATTATCGTCACCATCATCACCATCATTATTATCCGGCAGAGGAAATTTAAGAATCGTAGCGTGAACATCTGCAAGACTTTTTGAAAAATCAATAGCGGATGTACCATCAATAGCGTCAAAATTATTAGCAAGATAATTCCACCATTCTTTACGAATGATATAATTTCCCTGAGCATAAATAGACGCAAGTTCTGAACCAAAAGCGGCGAGTTCAGACGGACTTTCAAACTTGAACATTTTTGAAAAATTAGGATTGGATGTTATTTCACCAACGTAATCTTCGGCAGACGCTTTATCAGTAATGCCAGCAGATTCACGACTTGTTACAACGTCAGTCTGACCAGCACCAGCAGCTATAGAAGATAAATAAACTGCGAGTTGAATAACTGTTCCAAAAAAAACATCATCCACACCTGCTATAGCCTTTGATTCTGTTTTCTGATTCATCCAACCATATGATACAAGAGATAGGAGAATAGCAGCTACACACAATAAAGCTATCATTCTTTTTCCTAAACTATGTATAATTCTTTTTACTTTCAAGGCAAGACGCTTGAAAAAAGATTTAATTCTTATCATGATAACCCCCCTTTGAGTGGTCAAGGGAAATCGGAGATTATGCAATCTCGATTCCCCCTATTTAATTTTTTGTTAAAAAAAACACTATCAAGGATATTAGAAAACCACGAATATCCTTGACAGTGCACACACTGGTTACAATCCTTACGCTTTTGAGGAGATTTTTTTGAAAAACTTGACACCAAGCGTAATAGCAAGACCTAATCCGATAATAGCTAATGCCACCGGCAAGGCTGTACCAAACATTGACGTTACATCAGATTGAATAGATGTAAAAGCGTCAGAAATTGTTTTTGTCATTGCATCCGTCATTCTGCATAACCCCTTTCTAAATTTTTTTATGATTCTAACGCTATATACGAAACCAAGACAAGGCTTTTATTATAGCGAACCATATCAATTCAATTACAGATACAGTTAATGCCCCAAAAAGAATACCAATAGAGCCATAACCTAATAATTGAGATACAACATCCATATCAATATATTCCAAGACCATTACCCCCTAACACGATAGATAAGATAATGACCGACTATGCAACCTATCCCAAAGGAGAGTAGAAGATAGATTGCAAAGCCTATATTTATTGCCATTTCCCAAAAAACTTGATTGTCCAATTAAACCACCTACTTTTTATCCGGAACAGATTTTTTTATGTCAACCAGATTCACAAATGTCTTTTCTCCAATCCGGATATTTAATGTACACGTTACTGGTGTCATAGGAGAAAGATTATCACACAACTTCTTAATTTCATCATTGATGTATACTCTTTCTGCGTCAAACCCTTGTAACAATCCGACTACATTGTACGCCTTGCCATTTGCACTGACGCCACTTTCCAAACCCAAATAAGTCATATTTGCACTAACATTCATATTATTTTACCTCACTTTCTGAAATTCCAATACTTAATACATCACAAACCGAACCAATCGTATTTATTTTACAATTAAGATAACCTGAAGGACAATTTCTTAAATCTCCCCTATACAAATATACAATAGTAGCGGTACGGTCAAAATGCACATAATATATACTAACTACATTATCAAAAACAACTCCAAGCAAATCTTTAACTTTCATTCAATCACACCTTTCTAATTTTCTAATTTTTTGCTATAATAAATATTAAATTGTCAAGGTGCGATGGTATGTACACGGTGTATACACCCTACAAGATAAATTTTATCAGAAGTGTATACACTTGTCAAGAAATTTTTTAAGGAGAACCATATATGCCATCAAAATTACCTAAAATAGTAGCAAGAACAGACGAAAAAACAATTAATAAATTTAAAGTTATTGCGTCAAAAAATCAAAGGAGTGTATCACAAGAAACAGTTTATCTTGTAAAGCAAGCTATAGAACAATATGAAAAAGAAAATGGAGTGATTCAGATTGATTCAGATAATGAATAATATAAACCAATATATAATCAATTACATTGGTTATAAAAATATAGGTTTTATTATACTTATCATTATAATTTTACTTTGGATAAAATTCATCCGGTTTAGAAATCAATACTCTGATGAGGCATGGAAGATTATCAAGAAGAATGGAAGAAAATCTGTTTTCTGGTATGATGAAAATGGAAACAAAACATATAAAAAACCAAAAATAAAATAAAAGCAATCGCACTTTGACAAGTCAAATTAAAGTACGATTGCATTGGTTAAAACTTTCTCTTGGACAAACTCCAGTTTTTCAAAGAGAGCCAAGAATTACTTAGCCAAATATAACAGTTTTATTGAATACAACTTACTTAACTTATATGATTTTATACAATACAAAGACGGTACGTTCTCTATTTTTATTTTGTAAACTTGCATTTTGGATAATTACTGCATCCTATGAAATCTCCATATTTGCCATGACGTTTTACCAAAGTTCCATTACACCTAGGGCATATTCCTGCCTTTACAGATTTCTTTTGTTCTGAAATATTATTATGAATATCTGCAACGTGTCTTTTTCGATTTTCTTTTGAATCAACATTTGAGTCATCAATTTTTCTTACAATAGCATTTAACTCATTACAATCAATGATTTTATTATGATATGATTTTACAGTTTTCCTTAATTTCGATGTGTTTATTACAATATTATCTGTCTTAACTTTTAAAGTAGCTTCATTTGCAAAAACAATAATGGAAATAAAATAATCAGCAGATAATTCAAGCAAATCTTCTAATGCCTTTACGTGTCCCCAGTTTTGTTTTATTGGATTTCTAAAAGGATATTTCTTGCCATACATATTTTTTGTCCATTGTTCTGAATTATCATTTCCTATTATCCATCCTTTATAATTTTTTGTTTCAATAACGAAAATTCCATACAAAGAAACTACAATATGGTCAATCTGTGTTGTTCCACGATTTGTTTTTAACATTACATTATTGATGATACGGTATTCTGTTCGTGGTAATTTTGATAAAACAGTTGCAACTACATTTTCTCCCACCCAGCCCTTTATTTTGGGTGTTAATATATCAACCAGAGCACTTAAGAGCATAATTCCTATAATAAAAAAAATAATCCATTTATTATCCATAATAAATTTACTAATAAAATTACTCATAATACTATCCCTTTCCTTTCTAATCTAAAAAACAACCACATTCCGAAAAATGTGGTCAAAGTGAATATTCAGCAAAACCTTATATCTGACGATTTAATACCCGTTGCAATTCGATTACCTGTTCTGTTGACAGTTTGCAGTTTCCTAAATAATCGGTAATAAAATTGGTGAGTGAACCGTTAAACATTTTATTTAAAAGAGCATTTGTTTCGATTTCCTGTACTTCTTTTTTTGTCACGTTGGCACGACATAAAAAGCCGGGATCTTCCCGAAGAACAGCCCCCTTATCAATTAACCTTTTGATAACGGTATATGTCGTATTTTTTTCCCAGCCGATGTACTCCTTAATAATTTTCGAAATATCCTTTGCCGCAAGGACTTTATTAGACCACAATAACTCCATCACATTAAGTTCCCCCTCATGTAGTCTAAGTTCTTTTTTTGCATTACCCATTATGTTGTCTCTCCTCCTAGTAAATAATTTGCTTAATGTGTTTTGCTACCAATGTAGTCCCCTTAGCTTACACGAGTAGTATTCGAATTTTATGTACTTTTAACAAAGAGACTGCTACAATAGTAGTATTTGATTTCTCTTGTTTTTTCGGATGAATTAATCTAATACTACACCTATAGTAGCAGAAAAGTCAATAGAATTTACTCAAAAATTTTCCAAGTAATGGAGTGTCTCTACAAAATATGACGGCAATGGCGCCTCAACCTCCAAATATTGATTTGTTCTGGGATGGTTAAATCCGAGAATCCGGGCGTGTAATGTTTGTCCTTTTAGGTTTGCAAAACGTCCGGCAGGCTGTGGTCCGTATACGGTATCCCCTAAAAGAGGATGCTTGATGTAGGACATATGTACACGAATCTGATGTGTACGTCCTGTTTCCAATTGACATTCTACGTAGTTAAAACGATGATTCAGGTGGTCTAATACTTTGTAGTGTGTCACTGCCATTCTTCCTTTTTCCGATGAAACAACAGCCATTTTTTTGCGGTCTGCCGGGTGGCGTCCGATTGGCTTATCAATCGTTCCGGTTTCCTCGGAAAAATTATTATATACAATGGCATTATATTTTCTTGTAATTGAGTGGACGCTGAGCTGCTCTGCCAGAGAACGGTGAGCAAGGTCCGTTTTGCAGACGACTAACGCTCCGGTAGTATCTTTATCAATGCGATGGACAATTCCCGGACGCATAACTCCATTGATACCGGATAACTGCCCTTTGCAATGATACAGCAAACCATTCACCAGTGTATGGCTCATGTGTCCGGCTGCCGGGTGTACCACCATATCTTTTGGCTTATTTACAATCAGCACGTCCTCATCTTCATAGAGAATGTCTAAATCCATCTTCTCCGGAAGAATTTCCAAATCTTTTGGTCTTGGTAAATTTACCTCAATTTTGTCATGAACATGAACGGGAACTTTGGATTTTGTCACCAAGTTCCCGTTACACATTACATTCTCATCTTTAATTATTTTTTGCAGGTACGACCTTGAAAACTCCAACTGCTCCGCAAGAAACTGGTCAAGACGCACCCCTTCCATTTCTTCGGGAACACATAAAGTTACTCTTTCTTCGTCCATAGAAAGTCCTCATCTTTATAATAAAATAACATACAGTGCAACAATAATACTGCGGCAATGCAGACATAACAATCTGCCAGATTAAAAACCGGGAAATTGATACATTCAAAATAAATAAAATCGACCACATAATGCCAACAAGCCCGATCAATAAAATTGCCGATTGCCCCGGCAGACAAAAGGATAATCACAAAGCGAAAATAGTAAAATCTACGCTCAAATGGGATTTTTCCATAAATGTATACCATTACGGCTACCACCAGCAGGGTAATCACATAAAACAGCCAGAATGCGTTTTGAAAAATTCCCCATGCGGCACCACTGTTCTCCAAATAGTGCAGTTTAAGAACATTGGGAATTAAGGTGATATCTCCCTTCATAAGGTACATAACAGCAAGTTTTTTTGTGATTCGGTCCATCAGAAGGAATACAATAAATAATGCTGCAAAAACAAGATTTACCTTTACATATTTACTTTTCATCAAAAGTCATCAACGGACCCTAAAAACTCAAACGGGTCATCGTCTTGTCCTTTCTTCTTTTTATTCTTGCCTCCCATATTCATGCTCTGAAGTAAAGCATCCAACGTAGGAGCCTCTGCAGATTCTTCCTTTGCCGGCTCTAATACATCCATGTCTTTTGGAGTTACCGACTGATATTCAGCATCTATCGGCTCTAATACGGCTGCGTTCCGTACTTGCTTTGGCTCTGCCTGAACCGGCTCAGTTATTTTTGTTTCTGCCTGACTCTCTTTATCCTGTACCTGCTGAATGGAATCGCTGAGGTCTATCGTATCGGCAGTGAGAATTGATAATGTCTCCTCATCGGTAGGTTCTGCGGTTTCTGTGACGGTAGGTCTTACATCCGGAATAACCGTTGTCTCTCCAAGTGTATCCTCTGATACCTCTGATACTGTGTTCGTTGTCGGTGCTGATACAGTTTCTGCATTTTCAACTGTATTCTTTTCTTCCGTATGAGATTCCTTAGCAGCCCCCTCTTCCGAATGATGGAAATGTTCCGGCTCAAGAGATTCCAAATTCGGAGAATTTACATCAAAAGATTCACTGGTAACAAGCTCTAACTGGGTTGTCGCCACTTGTTTGAGCTGTGTTTTATATTGATTAAACTGCTGAACAAGAGCAATACATTTTTCACGAATACGGTCATACTCCTGCTCTGCCTCTGTAATAATGTTCTCTGCTTTCTTATTGGCATCTTTTTCAATTGCCTCTGCTTTGAGAATCGCTGCGTCCTTTGTTTCCTTCGAAGTCTTTTCTGCCAGAACAAGTGCTTTCTGCATCGTAGACTCAATGGAACGATAATACTGTATTCCGTCACTTAATTTCTTTATATTCTTCTGTAATTCCTGATTATCCGCATACAGTTCTTTATAATTATTTAAAACAAGGTCAAGATACTCATCCATCTGGATTTTATCATATTTTTTTCTCTTTGACGCTACTCTTTTATTTTCTAATTCTTCTGGCGACAGCATAACGCAAATCCTCCCTTAAACATATTTGTATATTATAATTTTTTGTTTTCCTTTTTTGGTAAATGAATTTTCCGGAATACCAAGGCGAAACTTACCATAACCACGAACCGTCAGTATCATTTCATCCCGGCACAGAAAACTGACCGAATTCTTCTCCTCATGGTCGGCAATTACAGCTCCCTGACGAATCAGCTCGGCTGATTTTGTACGTGATAACCCGGTAGCAGCGGAAACAATATTGTCCAGCCGGACAGAAGCAACGCTGCCTGTTCGTTCCGTCAACTGCTGAGAAGGAATTTCAGTTGGATTCATTACCACATCACACCGGACAGATGTATGTTTCACAGTAGTCAAATTTTCTTGAATAAAAGAAAGAAAATCGGTGCTGCAAAAAACAAAAGCGTCCTGTCCGTCCATTCGTATATCACCAATTTTAGAACGCTCCATCCCAAGGTTTAAAATTGCTCCGAGAAAATCCCGGTGCTGCAAGCCTTGTGAATGGCGGTCATTCGATATAATGTGAAGAATGGATACAGGAAAATATTCTCTCCAATATTCAGACTGATTCTTCGGGAAAAATCCTGCCATCCGATGGTCACAATCAGGATGTCCTCCCCATAAAATCAAATCAATGCCATGGAACTCTTTTTCTAAACGGCGGAGAATAGTATCCTCCCTCGTTGTGAGAAAATCGGAGAAAACAGGATAATCTCCCCGATACGCCCGGTCTGCCAAATCCATCATATGTCTGGCAAAAAAAAGGTCCTTCTTATCTTCTTTCATTAAAATTCACGATTTATCACTGGCATAGAGGAGGAATTTCCGTCATAAGAGAGAGAATCCCCGCTGATGTCAACGTTCTCCGGTGAGAAAATGAAAATATATTTTGAAATCTGGTGATATTTACCATTAACTGCATAAATACATCCGGAAATAAAGTCCATAATTCTCTGGGCATCATCCGGGTCAAAGCCTTCCAGATTTACAATAACCGGACGATTCGACAAAAGCATATTACAAATCTCCTGAGAGTCTTCAAAGGAGCGCGGCTTTATCACATTTACTTCCATCGTACTCCGATTCATTGATACAACTTTAGGTTTTGTGCCAAGGAATCCGTTTCGTGTCTGTTTCGGCTCAGTATCAAAATCCTCCTGCACATTGCGAGCCTTTTGTGCGGTTCTCTTTTGGGCAGCCGGTTCCGGTCTTTCGTACTCTTCTTCATATTCCGGACTGTCAAAATCGTCAAACTCATCATCAAACTTAAAAAAATTCAGAATTGAATCTAAACCCATGTCTTTCGTTCCTTTCTATTGATATATGCGATTTCCAAAGATGCCTGTTCCAACTCGGACAAAGGTCGCCCCTTCTTCAATGGCAACTTGATAATCACCCGTCATCCCCATGGAAAGCTCATCCATATTAATATTATCAATGTTTTTATTATTAATGTCAACTAGTAATTTGTGCAAATTACGGAAATGTACCCGATTTTCTTCGGCATTCTCCACAAAAGGAGCAATGGTCATTAAACCATGCACCCGGATATTAGGAAATGTGGCGATTTCCCGCAGTACCTCCTCTGTTTCCTCCGGCATCAGTCCAAATTTAGTCTCCTCTCTTGCGATATTAACCTCTACAAGAATATCCGCAATGAGGTTTTGTTTTTCAAAATCTGTCTGAATTTGTCTGGCAAGCCGCAGAGAATCAACGGAATGAATCCGTTTTACCCTGCCTACAATGGAACGGACTTTATTTCTCTGTAAGTGTCCGATTAAATGCCAGTCCAGAGGCTCCGTTAAAACCTTTTGTTTTTCTGTTAATTCCTGAACTTTATTCTCGCCAAATACAGTGATTCCGGATGCCATCGCTTCCTGAATCATCTCAACCGGTTTCGTTTTGCTGACAGCAATTAATGTTACCTCACTCCGGTCTCTGCCGGCACGTTCACACGCTTTTTGAATCTTCTCCTCCACGAGTTTTAAATTTTCTGTTACCATCGCTTGTCACCTCATTCTATAAAATCATCATCATTCAGATTGGACGGATCTACCACAATATGGTCAAAAGCAGACAAACCGCTTGTTGTCGAGTCCGACACAATCGTGTAATCACTATTCTGATATATTATGTCAATCGGACGGAATTCACAATACCCTTCGTTGACACAGTATACCCCATACAGCGGTTCCATGGAACTGACAATATAATCACTTCCATCTGTATTATTTAAAAGAATATCTCCACCGGATACGACGGAGGAATCCACATAATACTCATCTTGTATCACAAAATAATTTCCAAGAGAGACAAACTGCTTACTCACATTGCCAAGTTCGTCTGTCACTTGTTTAATCACACCATTTCCGCTGTCTCCCTTTGTAATCACATCAGCCGGAAGGACATAATGGTCTTTGGACAGAATCGAACTGTTTGGAATCTTCAAACCGCTGGCAGATTTTATATTAAATTCAATACGCAGAAAACGGTCATTGATATAGCGTTCCATATAGCGTGATGTCGTCAGTTTTACAAAATGTATGCCATCCTGTTCAAACAGTTCAACCGGAGAGTTGAAAGAAATATTGTCCTTTTCCACCGTAACCCGTATGGAGGATAATCCTGACATTGCCTCATAATAATCATCATCCAATGGCACAATCAGATTCCACTCGTTGCTGGAAACCAGTTTATAAACCGGGTCCCCGGCTTTAAATTTTTCTTTTGTCTGAATCTGCTGTCTTGTCACTTTGTTATACTGGCTTACAATCTCACTCGTCAAATCGTCCTGCCGGATGTCCTCGTAACCATCAATGGAGTAGGTAATGACACCACTGGCAGTACTTGTCACCTTTGTGAAATCTTTGCTTTTTCCGGCAGCCTTTAACGCTTTATTTAAATCACTATAGAGACTTCCGTTATTTTGTTCAAAAATTACATTGTTGATGTCAAATTTCAAACTGGAAACAAGATTGTAATTTGACAGAGAAAAGCTGGTATGATAAGAGGCAATCACTTCTCTTATAGAGGAAATGCTGGCTGAATTTTGTTCGGAGCTTTGCAGTTCCTCCAGCATACTGCTGACTTCTCCATTGGAATCAACGGTGTAAATAACGTCTCCCGGACCAACACGGCTTCCTTCTGCATTGTAATAATTTATATAACCTTCCGTATCGGTTTTAAAAACTTCTTCACTTCGAAGAATAAAACCATACAATGGCTGGTCATCTGAAATTTCAGTTGTATTCACTTCATAAATGGAAATATGTTCCTTTGTGAAATATCCCCAGCATAAAAACCCAAGATAAAAAAGAATTAAAAGAAAAATAAGCCATGATATATTTGGCTGAAATCTTTTTTTCATTGGGACAACTTTATTCGATGCCAATATGTTTCATCCTCCTTTTGTATGTATAATTTTTCGCTTTCTAGTAACAATAATGAAAAAAGGAGGTTACTTATGAAAGGATTAGATTATACCGTACTGATTCTTGTAATCGTAGGCGCAGTAAACTGGGGTCTCGTTGGATTTTTCGGGTTGGATTTAGTCGCTTTTTTATGCGGCAATATGTCCATTTTATCCCGAATCATCTATGCAGTAATCGGTGTATGCGGTCTTTACGCCATCAGTTACTGCGGAAGAATCACGAACAATTAACTTTGTAAACTGGCTAAAGTGCTTCTTTCGAAGCACTTTACATACGGACTAATTTCCGCCAGTCAAGGTCGCCCCGTTCGAGTGCTTTTACAAGCAGCTCAGCCGTAGCAACGTTGGTGGCAAGTGGAATGTTATGAATGTCACAGAGCCGGAAAACCGGGTCGACATCCGGTTCATGCACCTTCGGTGTCAGGGGGTCCCGTAAAAAGATAACAAGGTCAAGCTCATTATTTTCAATTTGTGAACCCAATTGTTTTTCTCCGCCGAGATGACCTGCCAGATACTTATGTATCGCCAGATTCGTCACTTCCTCCACAAGCCGTCCGGTGGTTCCGGTGGCATATATCGTGTGTTTACATAAAATCCCCCGGTATGCGATACAAAAATTCTGCATCAAAACCTTCTTCGAATCGTGAGCAATCAAACCAATGTTCATTTTACCGCCTCCTTCTCCTTAACGATTAATGAAATTCAAAATTACTGCTGCTTCCCCTGTTAGGCTGGATTCCTATATTCAACAAAATTCCGATGGTCATCATATTACTCAGCAATGAGGAAAGACCATTACTCAAAAATGGCAGCGGCAGTCCTGTATTCGGCAAAAGAGAGGTTGCCACACCAATGTTGAAAAAGGTCTGGAAACAAAGCATGGCACCGATTCCGGACGCAATCATCATTCCCATGTAGTCTTTCGCATTTTTCGCTGCCCGAAAGCATTTAATGATAATGACGGAAAGCAGAATTAAAATCACAAGACAGCCTACAAATCCAAACTCCTCACTAATCGGTGTCCATATAAAATCACTTTCCGTTACACCTACGTTAGTGTAATTTCTCACATCACTTGTTCCCTCCAGCAGCTTGCCGTATAATTTACCGGAGGCAATGGACAGCACCGAATTATTCTGCTGATACATATACGTCAACTCATATCCCTCCGGGTGCAGCCACGAGGTAATACGAATGAGCTGATACGGCTGTAACAATTTTTGATTCGGCTGCAAAATATACCAGACCAGACCAATGATGACCGGTATTGCCACAGCCGCCACCGGTCCCAGTATCTTGTGACCGATACCGGAGCAGGCAAGCATCATAATCAAAACAGCGATAATTACCACACTGGAGGAAAGGTCGGACTGAATTAAAATGAAAAAAGTCGGCACCAGTGCGATTGCACAAGCAAGGAAGAAGTTCTTAAATGTCTTTAAATCATTTTCTGCCGCCTTTGTAAAAAAAGTAGCTAATGATAAAATAATGACAATTTTACAAACCTCGGAGGGCTGAAATGAAATGACTTTCAAATCCAGCCAGCGGTAAGAATCGGTCCCCAAATCCGTTCCTAACGGTGACAATTTGGTAGCTGCCGCCATCAGTGTTGTAATAATATATAAAATTGGCACATAGAGACATAAATCATGATAATCTATGATTGAAAACACAGCTATAATGAAAAGTCCCATGGCAATACTCACAATCTGCCGGAGCATCGAAAAACTTGAGCCCTGAACAATGGACAGAATGTAAGAACTGATAAAAGTAAGTATTAAAACAACAATGATTAACGATGAATCATAGTTCTTCCAGTTATACCTTTTAAATTGAAACCATTTAAGAATTCTCTCCCGCATACTTATCAATCCTGCCTGTTAAATCTATTTACTCTTTGTCTGTTTCATATCTTTGATTGGAATATTAGCAAAGAGTGCCGGAACCATGCCATTACTGTTTTCGGATTCGGTCTGCTCAATTTTAATATCCAATCCCTCTAAATCAATTTCCACATATTTTGACAATACATTTATAATGTCGTTTTTTATCTGTTCCATAATGTCCGGAGAACAGTTGGCACGGTCAGATACCAAAACCATTTTAAGTCTGTCCTTAGCTACATTGCTGGATGATTTTTTTCTGAAAAAATCTGCTAAACCCATGTCTGTCATCTCCTTAGTTTTTGAATTTGTTCTTAAGTTTTGAAAAAAATCCATTTTTTTGCAGCAAGTCAATAAATGGAACCTCTTCTCCCATTACTCTATGGCAAATGTTTTCGTAGGCTTGTCCTGCCTGTGTTTTACTTCCTACCAGCGGTTCACCCTGATTCGTAGAAACAACAATATTTTCATCATCCGGAACAACACCGAGCAAATCAACAGCGAGAATCTCCACGACATCATCACTGGACATCATGTCACCTCGTTTTACCATATCGGCACGAAGACGGTTGACAATCAGCTCTGTCTTTTTCACTTCATTTGCCTCTAACAAACCGATAATGCGGTCAGCATCCCTGACGGCAGACACCTCCGGCGTCGTAACAACAATGGCGCGGTCAGCACCGGAAATCGCATTTTTAAATCCCTGCTCAATTCCTGCCGGGCAGTCCAGCAATATGTAATCAAACTCTTCTTTTAACTCACTGGTGAGCTTTGCCATCTGCTCCGGATTTACCGCTGTCTTGTCTCTTGTCTGGGCTGACGGCAGCAAATAAAGATTCGGATAGCGTTTATCTTTTATCAATGCCTGTTTAATCCGGCAGTTTCCTTCAATTACGTCCACCAGATTATAAACAATTCGGTTTTCCAATCCCATAACAACGTCCAGATTGCGAAGTCCTATATCGGTGTCAATCAAAACAACCTTCTTACCTTCCTTGGCAAGGCCGGTTCCCACATTGGCTGTGGTAGTAGTCTTACCGACACCGCCTTTTCCTGATGTTACAACAATTACTTCACTCATTTTCTGTCCTCCACTTTATAAATAGTTTTCGTATAAAAATTTTACTTATACATCAATGTCTCTCAAGGTTTCTCTGGAAAGTGTGTCAATGTAGATGGCGTCATTTTCCAGATAAGCAATCTGTGGTTCTTTCGGGGGTTCCTCCTGTGTGTCAGCAGAGCGCGCAATCACATCGCCAATTCGTATTTGAATGGGATTCATTTTCAATGCTACCACAAAACTGTTCTTTTTTCCAGAGGCTCCGGCATATACTGTACCGTTCAGCGCTCCTAATACAACAACATTGCCTGTGGAAACGACCTGCGCTCCTACGTTGATATCTCCGAGAATGACAATACTGGTTTCAAATTCCATCACCTGACCGGAACGAAGATTTCCTTTAAAAAACTGTCCGGAATTGGAATTTATCTGCATTAGCCGTTCATTCAGTGATTGGGTAAAGTACTCTTCTCTTTTTTTATCGTTGTCGATAACACAGACCACATCCAAGTTGGAATGTTCTGCGATACACTGTAAAACAATTGCCTCCTGCTCCTCCGTCAATTCCCTTCCCTCAAACGTAAGTGCCACTTGAGCATTGCCGAGGAATTTAGAACTTTCTGTGAATTTTTTTTCGATTTCAGTCAGCAAATCATCAAAAGACAGTTCCGAATCCAGTATAATACGCAGACCGGACTTGTTCCCTTTGATTACAATTGGTACTTTTTTCATATTATGCCTCCATCACTAATCTGTCTGAGAGCCGGATCCTGCCGATGATGCGGAAACCTTTTGTCTCAAAAGAGATTTTCTTGATTTTTTATCAAAATAATATTTATACACTTTGCTGGCAAGGTCTGCCGCATTGGCAGAGGTATAACCATTCGGAATCTGAACCGTTACGGTTATCTCCGGATTGTCATAAGGTGCAAAGCTGACAAACCACGCATAGTTTGGTTCATTTGCCGTAATCTGGGCAGTTCCGGTCTTACCTGCCACCTTCACCGGAAGAGACTGGAACATGGAGGTATAATCTCCGTTATTTACCACACGATACATTCCATTTTTTACAGCCTTCAGCGTAGAGGAGGAAATATCAAGCTCGCTCTTTACCTTGGCAGAATTTTCGGTAACTTCGTCGGTTGTTGTATCCTTGGTGCGGTCTACCAGTGTTAAATCATAACAGTTTTTTCCATTGGCAAGTGTCGTCACATAGCGGGACATTTGAACCGGAGTATAGCTGTTTGTACCCTGACCAATAGACGAACGCACAATGTCCTCACTGGAAAAAGTCGGCTCGGACTCCGACAATTCAATGCCGGATGTACTGGTCAGACCATACATGGTAGCATATTTTTTCAGCCGGTTCAAGCCTTTTTCGTTATCTACGTAAGTGCCTCGCCCATTTCCCAGCCGATAACCCATCTCATAAAAGAAATAGTTACACGAATGCTGAATTGCTGTCGATACGGTCAGACTGCCATGTGAGTAGGTACTCCAGCATTTTGGCCACGGCTTATTAATTTTCTGGAAAGTCACACCGTCGTAAACAGTGGAATTCGGAGTAATAATGCCTTCTTCCAGTGCCGTAGTGGCAGTTACCATTTTGAACGTAGAACCCGGTGCTGCTTTTTGCTGGGTGGCACGATTCAATAATGGCGATGCGCTGCTGGTACTGATTTTTGCGTAATAATCACTGTCTACATTATTGGCAAACTTATTATTATCGTAGCTTGGGTAGGACACAAGGGAAAGCACTTTACCTGTCTTTACGGATGTAATCACTACCGAGCATGAGCAGGGTGTAAGCCCCAGTTCGCCCGGAGAAATATCCAGTGAACGAATTTTTGATTTAATAAAACTGTACGGTGAAATCATACCGGTCTGTATCTTCACATACGTTGTCTTATTCTTCTTTAAGACATTCTGGTCAAAGAGAAGAAGACAGATTTGCCGTCCGGAAATGGAACCGTTTTCCACCATGACATGATACACTTTTTTATCAAAAGCGGTATCGTCTGTAATCTCATCCAGTACATAATCGCAGATTTTTGCAAACATCTCTTCGGAGCTGTAATAATCATTCCCGATATTTAATACATCAAGGTCAATCCAGTTATTTTTTATCGCATAAATCAGAAACTCACTTAAACTGATTTTATCATTCACATATTTGTTATACGTGCTGTCTGTCGTATCCAATGTTTCTGAATTTAAAACTCCATCGGATTTCAGCATGGAAAAGATGTAATCCAAATAGCCGTCTAATGACTCGGACAGCTTAGAACCCGGTGTTTTCGACGTATACTTCAGCTGCGCCTTGATTTTTTTAATTGCATTATTTTTCGTTGATGTAAAATTTTCATATATTTTTTTTTCTAAGTCGGTTGCGTCATCTTTGCCAAAGTGGGTGACGTCAACAATGCTGTTTTGCAAAATAGCATCATACACATCATAAATAGGAACAAGGATTCCAGACGCTTTCTTTCCTTTTGTTCCATGGCTTTTACTGTTCACCAGCTTGGAAAGAAGGATACTGGCAATCTCCTTTTCTGCCAATTTATAAGTAGCCTTCTGAAGGCTTGCGTCAATGGATAAATAAACATCATTTCCGGCGACGGCATCCTTCGTTTTCTCTGTGCTGACAACTCGTGAAGAGCTGTCAATCAGAAGGGTTTCGGAACCTTTTGAACCTTTCAGAACATCCTCATATTCTTTTTCAATTCCGGTCTTGCCAATCTGGTCTGCCGAGGTATATTCATCATTACCGTTTTCCGTATATTCCTCCAGCGTCTCAGCGGAAATCGTACCTGTGTAACCAATGATATGAGCAAAGTATTTACTGTCATAGTAAACACGATTCGTCTCGGTAGCAACTTCCACGCCCGGCAGGTCAGCAGAATTTTCCTCAATGGCAGCCACCGTTTTTTTATTTACATTCGAACTGAGTGTAATCGGGTCGTATTTGGAATAGGAATTCATCATCAAAGCGTAACGAACCGTCATAATTTTCAGTGCGTCCTCATCGCTTATCTCTGTTTCCTTCTCTTGGTCAAAAAAGCGGATGGCATTGACACTGCTGGAGGTGCGAATGTATTCAAAGCACTGGGCAGCCGTCATATTTTTTTGCTCGTCGCTTAATTCATCCACCGATTTCGCATAATAAATTTCCCGCTTAAAACGAAGTTCTGCGGATTTGCTGACATTAAACTGGAATTTTCCCTTTTTTGTCATTGTGATCGGAAATTCCAAGTCAAGTTTATCTCCGTTTTTTTCAATAAGCTCAATACATTTCAGTATCATCGTGTTTTTTGAAACATTATCTTTTAAATCACCGGAATCCTCCAAGGTGATAGCGTAACTTTGTTCATTTGACGCCAGCAGTTTACCATTGCTGTCATAGATATTACCCCGCGCACTCTTGATTGTTTTAATCTTTTGTTTCTGTAAAGTAGCCGCCTCGTCATAACTCTGTCCGTTTATTATTTGCAGATAAAACATTCTTCCAATTAAAATGCTGAATAGGATGACATACGTTACAACTAAGGTAAATAATCTGGACTTAACTACGGATTTCAAAAAATCCAGAAGGTTATCAATCAAAATTCGACCTCCTCTCTCCGGGAAGTAATGGTATGCTCTAATGCAACCAGCAATCGGAATACAAGGATACCAACAATAGCTGTATAGATTGCCTCCGGTAGAATAATATGAAGAAAATAAAATCCAAAATTCAATTTTGCACGTACTAAAAATTCAGTGATGTAATAATAAATACCATACAATAAATCACTTACTGTTAATAGAACTGCCGGCAAAATCAGGCTTTCCCTAAAATATATTTTTTGGCAAAAGCCTACCAAAAATCCAATGGTCAAAAACGCCAAGGCGTACAGACCGATAACAGAGCCATACCCCATATCCAGCAGCATACCACAGAAAAAGCCAATCAATATTCCGGATGTCCGCCCCCGCAGATAAGCGTAAGTAACCGTCACGACAAGAAGAAGATTCGGTACTACATCTGCCAATGCCAGACTTTGAAATACAGTTGTCTGCAAAAGAAATGCCGCTATTATAACAAGAAAAGCTGTGACCTTCTTTTTTATCATTTCGCTATCTCCTCAAGCTCAGAAGAATCTTTTAACTGGGTGATGACCAGTACCGTCTCTAACTGGTCAAAGTTTACTACCGGTTCCAAATGTGCTGTCTTGGTAAGTCCGGACGAATCCTCAGTGACATCTTTTACGTATCCAACGGAAATACCCTGCAAATACTTATCACTGATATGGGATGTCACGATTTCGTCTCCCTCTTCAACTTCGGCAGAGTTACTAATCATCTGAACATCAATATAACCGTTGTAGATGCTCTCCATATTACCTTTTACAATGCAGGTTTCCCCCGTTTTTTCAAACATGGCACTCACACTGCTTTTATCATCAATGATGGCACGAACTTTAGCATAGTGTTTCCCTGCCTCGGACACAATACCCACCAGTCCATTGCCGGAAATGACATTCATGTCCACATCGACACCATCTTCTTTTCCTTTGTCAATGTAAAAAACGTCAAACCAGTTGTTGCCATCCCGGCTGATAACCTTTGCCGCAACCTTAGGATAGTCCGGATATTTTTTGTCCAAATCATAAAGCTGACGGTAATTCTCCAACTCACTGTTCTCTCCGGTCAAGACTTTATTGGCATAGCTCAACTGGTCAATCTCGTCTTTTAATTTAGTGTTCTCCTCCAGCAGGCTCTTTTTTGATGCCAGAAGTTCCATTTTGTCAGAAATCGCCGTTCCTACCGTATTGATTCCCCGCTGCATGGGAGATACTACATTTCCCACCATCGTTTTAACAGCAGCAAAACGATTTGAAAATTTAAAGGAAAGAACAATCAGCAGGATACATAAAATCGCCAGTGACATATACAAGACTTTTGGATGAATCCACGTCTTCTTTCTGCGTCTACTCATGACATACCATCCCCCTACAGAGTAAGTTTAGCCAGCGCCGGGTCCTCAATAATCGCACCCAATCCCATAATAACTGTGCTCTCCGGTTCTTCACACAAATTCACTTTCAGTCCTAAATGGTCGTAGAAATAATTTCCAAGGTCTTTAATCCGGCTGGAGCCTCCTGTGAGGTAAACACCTGCCTTATAAATATCAGAAGAAATTTCCGGTGGCGTACGCTCCAAAATAATCTTTACGGAATCAACAATACTCTGGAACAATTCATGAAGAGTATCGTAAATGTCACTTCCGGTAATCGTAATTTCGCTTGGAAGTCCGGTCACCAGATTGCGTCCGCAAATATCAATGGAGTCATCTGTTTCGTAGGCGGAACCAATCGTCTTCTTAATCAATTCGGATGTTTTTTCTCCTACTACAAAGTTTTTGTCCTTTTTAATTTTATTAATAATCGCCTCATCAAACTTGTTGCCGCCAATCGGAATGAGATGGCTCAAAACGATACCGCCAAGCGACAAAACGGAAATTTCCGTCGTGTTGGCACCGATATCGACAACCAGCGTACCGATTGACTTGGTGATGTCCAGATTCATGCCAAGGGCATCGGCAATCGGTTTCTCTACTACATGAATTTTTTTCGGTTTCAGATTTGTATTAGAAATCAAATCAAAGTAAGCTCTCTTCTCTACCTCCGTAATGTCTGTCGGAACGGCAATATAGTAATCGGCCCCTTTTAACTTTCTTTTTCCATCCAGCTCACTAAAGAAATAATCAATCATGGACTGCATATTTCCAATATCAGCAATGACACCATTCTTTACCGGATAGGAAACAGAAATATTCACCGGGGCTTTCTCATACATTTCATATGCCTCGTTTCCCACTGCAAAAGTATGAACTTTATTGTAAACTGCAATCACACTTTTTTCATGAAGAATCACGCCTTCACCATTTTTATAAAATTTGATGGAACTCGTTCCAAAATCAATTCCAATTGCCTTTCCTAACATCTTCACTCTTCCTCTCTTTTCTGTCTCTATGATACATAGCCCCGTTCCCGGAGACTGATATATTTGTTGTCACCGATTATGATGTGGTCCATCAGGGGAATTCCAATCAGTTGAGATGCCTGATGAATTTTCCCGGTAATGACAATATCCTCCGGACTTGGCTCCGGGTCACCGCTGGGGTGATTGTGCAAAATCACATACTGTGCCGCATCGTACTGCAATGCCAGACGAAGTAACTCTCTCGGACTTGCAATGGAGGTCTGGATTGTGCCAATAAATACGACACGTGAATGTAACAATCTTCCGGAGGCATCCAAAAACGCCGCATACATATGCTCGGTTTCCAGATTTCGCATTTCTTCCATAAAATAGTCCGCCACATCCCGAGGACAGCACAACCGCAAAGAATCCTCTTTTGTCTGACGGGCAAGACGCTTGGACAATTCCAGTACACACATAATCTGCGTTGCCTTAATCTTGCCTACTCCTTTGATTTCCAAAAGCTCCTTCCTGCTCAGGTGCTGCAAGCCGGTCAGTCCCTCGTAAGAGGGGTGGGCTTTCAATAATTCCGTCGCCATGGCAAGGCTTGTCTTATTCGGAGCCCCGGTTTTCAGTATAACAGCAAGAAGTTCAGCGTCGGAAAGAATTTGAGCACCATGGCTCATGCATTTTTCGTATGGTCTTTCCGAGACCGGAAGTTCTTTCATCGTATAATTTTTTCCATTCATTGAAAATATTGTCAATCTATAAATAACCAAACATAGACATTCTATCATATAATCGCTGAAAAGTATACCATCTTAATAAAGTTTTTCTTCTATATTTTAGTATCGATGTGATTCGATTCATGGTAATTCGACAAAACCGCCGTCAACCATGTTTTGCAGCGTTTTCAGTATGCCCAGTTTTCCATGCTGCCATGTGATACCGCCTTGGAAAAATACGCTGTATGGCGGCTCAATCGGGGCGTCTGCACTAAGCTCAATCGATGAACCCTGAACAAAAGCACCTGCCGCCATAATGACATCACTGTGATAGCCCGGCATGGCATATGGTTCCGGCAGCACATAGGAATCAACGGGTGCCGCCTGCTGGATTCCCTGACAAAAAGCAATCACTCGTTCGGGACTTCCAAAAGCGATAGCCTGAATGATGTCATAACGCTCCTCTGTGCCGTCAGGACTTGCCGTAAAGCCTATTTTTTCATAAAGATTGGCAGCAAAAATGGCGGATTTTAATGCACTTGCCACAACGGTAGGCGCCTGAAACAATCCCTGATAAAAAGAAGGATTGATTTCTAAAGACGCTCCCACTTCTTTTCCCAGCCCCGGTGCTGTGAGCCGGTAAGCAGCCAGCTCAATCAAATCCTTTCGCCCTGCAAGATAACCTCCCATTGGTGCAAGACCGCCGCCGAGATTTTTTATGAGAGAGCCGACACAGAGGTCTGCCCCCACATCCGTAGGCTCTATTGTCTCTACCAATTCACCGTAACAGTTGTCCACCATGCAGATTACATCCGGTTTGATTTCTTTGATAAAATGGATAAGTTCACCGATTCTTTCTACCGACAAAGTTTTCCGAAGTGCATAACCTTTGGAACGCTGTATCGTGACAAGTTTTGTCTTTTCGTTAATCGCCCGGCGAATTCCCTCGTAGTCAAATTCACTGTTCTCCAGAAGATCTACCTGACGGTAGTGAATGCCAAATTCTCTCAGAGAACCTTTTGTATTTGTTCCCTCCATGCCGATAATTCCTTCCAGCGTATCATACGGTTTTCCGACCGGAGACAACAGTTCGTCCCCCGGTCTCAAAATCGAAGAAAGTGCAATGGTGAGTGCATGGGTGCCGCAGGTAATCTGAGAGCGAACAAGCGCATCTTCTGTATGAAAAATATCCGCATAAACTTTTTCCAGCGTATCTCTTCCGCTGTCGTTATATCCATAACCGGTAGTGCCATGCAAATGACTTTCGCTGACACGATTTTTCTGCATGGCATGAATTACTTTTAACTGGTTTATTTCAGCCACCTCATCAATTTTCGAAAAGCGGCTCCGGATGTCTGCCAGCACTTCGTTTCCTAAGTTCAGCACTTCCTCGGAAATGCCAAATTTTTTATACATTTCTTCCAAATGAATTGGGTTCATGATAACACTCCTCTTTCTCTTGCCGTTTTTATTATATCCTCTACGATTTCATCTTCAGAGGAATACCTTTCTTTATCGAACACACAGACCTCACGTTCCCTTCGAAACCATGTCATCTGACGCTTGGCAAAATGTCTGGTGTCCCGTTTTAACTGATACACTGCTTCATCCATTGTTATTTCATTCTGTATGGCGGCGGCGATTTCTTTGTAACCAAGTCCCTGCATGGACACAAGACTTCTGTCATATCCCTGTCGCAAAAGCCCCTCCACTTCTTCTGCCAGCCCTTCTTTCATCATAAGGTCTACCCGGGTATCAATTCTCTCATAGAGCGTCTGACGATTCATGGATAATACCGCATATAAAAATTGATACGGAGAGGTTTTTTGCCGCTGCTCTTCGTTATGAGCAGAAAATTTTTCTCCCGTAAAATGAAAATACTCCAACGCCCGGATTACCCGCTTTACATTATTTTCATGGATAGCCGCTGCTGACTCTGCATCCACCTGCCGGAGTTTTTCATGAAGCACATGGACGCCCTCGCTCTCTGCTGTTTTTTGCAATTCCCGGCGATAGGAGTCGTCTCCCTGATTTTCCGTAAAATCAATATCATATAAAATCGACTGGATATAAAACCCCGTACCCCCAACTAAGATAGGAAGTTTTCCTCTCTCATGAATCTCTTTTATATATTCCTTTCCCTTCTTTTGGAAAACATACACATTAAACTCCTCGTCCGGATTGAATTCATCAATCAGATAATGAGGAATCCCCTGCATTTCCTCCGGGCGGATTTTGGCTGTACCAATGTCCATTTGACGATAAACCTGCATAGAATCCGCCGATATAATTTCACCGCCACAACGCTGTGCCAGTTTGATGGAAATTTCTGTCTTTCCAACCGCCGTTGGTCCGGTTAAAACAAGGATTGGTTTTTTCACTTACATCTCTCCTTACACAATACGCTTGAATTTTTTTTCGAATTCTTTCTTACTCATGGCAATGGTTGTCGGGCGTCCATGAGGACAGTGATACGGCTCGTCCATTTGCAGCATTTGTTCAATCAGAGACTTTGCCTCTGCAAAGGACATTGTATGATTTCCCTTCACTGCCGCTTTACATGCCATCGTTGCACAATGGTTCAGCACCAGCTCCGGTTTTACCCGGTTCCCCTCCTCCATAAGAGAATCCAGCAGTTCAGTAAATAATTCTTTCGAGGCAAGGTTAAGAAAATCTGCCGGAACACCATTGATAATATATTCTTTGTCACCAAATGGCTCAAACCGGAAACCGATTTTCTCAAAGATTTCTTTTTGATTTTGCAGTACCTCGATTTCCTTTCCGGATAACGTTACGACAATAGGAGCCACCAGATTCTGCGTCAGTCCCTCTTTGGATTCCAGCCGGGACATCAGTTTTTCATACAAAACTTTTTCATGGGCGGCATGCTGGTCAATAATCAAAAGTTCAGACTGGTATTCGACAAGCCAATACGTATCAAAAACTTGTCCAATCATGCGGAAACGAGGTTTTTCTTCAACAATCATTTCCTCCTTCAAAAGATTCATCTGCGAAAAATCTTTCGGAAGCACAGAAGAATCCGGTTTCCAACTGCTCTCTTCTTTCACAACCAAGGGACTTTCTTTTTTCTCAAAAGGTTCCGGTGCTTTTTTCTCTGTCACCGTTACCGGAGGAGGTGTCACCTTTTTTTTCTCCTGCTTTTCCGGTTCCAGTGATACTTCCGGAATCAGTGTGATTTTTTGCAGAGCGTCTTTAATCGTCCGGTAAATGAAATCGTACACCTCCTCCTGATTTGTAAAACGAACCTCCATTTTGGTCGGATGGACATTAACATCAATAAAACTGCTGTCTATCGTCAACATCAATGCCGTAAACGGATATCGGTGATTCATCAGATAGTCACTGTATGCCTCCTCAATAGCTCCGGTAATGACCGGACTTTTGATATAGCGTCCATTGACAAAGTAATTCAAAAAGGTACGATTTCCTCTGGAAAGCTCCGGCTTGCCGACAAAACCATGCAATTCCATCTCCTTTTCTTTCCCATCAATCGGAATGAGACACTTTGTCACATCACTGCCGTAGTTGTAATAAATATTGGTCTTTAATTCCCCATCACCGGAGGTCTGTAATTTACTTTTTCCATCCACGATGAAATTGAAACGGATTTCCGGATGGGAAATGGAATACCGGAGGGCAAGGTCTTGAATATAATTGCCCTCTGTCGTTTTGGTTTTTAAAAACTTTCGGCGGGCAGGTGTGTTAAAGAAAAGATTTCTCACAATAAACGTAGTCCCCTCCGGGCAGCCGACCTCTTCCAACGATTTTTCTACTCCGCCGGAGATTTCATAATGAGAACCGGTAATTTCTTCCCGCTGTCTGGTAATAAGCTCTACCTGTGCCACAGCGGCTATGCTGGACAATGCCTCCCCACGAAAACCAAGACTATGAACGCTCAAAAGATCCTCCATAGTCTTGATTTTACTCGTCGCATGACGTAAAAAAGCAGTTTTTATTTCCTCTCTGGCAATCCCGCTGCCATTGTCTGTGATACGGATGAAAGAAATTCCGCCTTCCTTTATTTCAATCGTCACAGCAGTAGCTCCGGCATCAATGGAATTTTCCACTAATTCTTTCACTACCGCCATGGGACGTTCAATGACTTCTCCGGCGGCAATCTGATTAATCGTATCCTCATCTAATACCTGAATCATATCACCATTTCTCCTTCAATTGATTCTGCCATTTATAAACAAGATTCATAGCATCCATCGGTGTTACATTTGAAAGGTCAATATCTCTCAATTCAAACAAAATATCATCCGTCTGGTTTCCTCCCATTGTATCAAAAATGGATAACTGCTCCATTTTTCCTGATGGCTTTGGTGCAGGTGCAGGAAGGTCCGCAGGCACTCCGCCCTGTCCTTCGCTGTTCTTTTCAAGGCAATCGGCTATCTCTCTTGCCCGAACCAGCACCTCCGAAGGTACGCCTGCCAGCTTAGCCACCTGAATACCATAACTGCGGTCAGCACCGCCTTTTACGATTTTTCGCAAAAAGACAATATCCTCACCATCCTCTTTTACCGCAATGCAGTAATTCTGCACACCACTTAATTTTCCTTCTAATTCTGTCAGTTCATGGTAGTGGGTGGCAAAAAGCGTTTTGGCACCAATTTTCTTTTTGTCAACAATATGCTCTACGACAGCCCACGCAATGCTCAGACCGTCAAAGGTGCTTGTCCCCCGCCCAATCTCAT
>CAZFHT010000010.1:0-30075 GCA_964518785.1 uncultured Eubacterium sp. | reverse complement strand
GTTATTTTTTGCATAAAAAGAGAGCTGCGCACTAATTACTTAGTGCGACAGCCCCTTTTTTCTGCTATTGTTACTGTTCAGAGACCTGCCCTGCCATTCGTAAAGCCGCATGTATAGATACACGCTTTCTCGCTCCTTGCGGAGCTAACTTTACTCATACAGGGGGGCAGTTCCTCTGTTCGAGGAGTTACAAGATGTATATAGAGCTTTGAACGTGCGAGCACGTCAGTCGCTCTATATACATCTTGTAACCCTCTGAACAGTAACCTGCCCATTTTAATTCAAGTAAAAAATGGGGGAAAAAGGTTGCTTAATATGTCAGAAAATGATAAAATGTAAAGGATATATTAATTTGTTAACGAAGTCTTAATGATTTTGGAAATGAATGGAGGGATGCTATGAAGAAACTGTGGACAAGGCGTATTTTTTCGCTTTTGCTCGTGTGCAGCATGATTGCGTCGTCGCTGACGCCGTGGAGTGATGCCGTAGCAAAGACGAAAGAATCGCAGAAAAAAGCAGAAAAGCAAGCAGAGGAGCAAGCAGAAGAGGCACTGAAAGAGAGTATTGCTTCTGCCGTGGATGCGACGAAGTATCCAAAAGGACAATTTGCGTTCTATCAGTCACAGGTTACCGGAACAGAGGGCAGTGACACAGAACTTATGATTGTCCGGGCAGGCGGTACGAAAGGAAGTGCCTCTGTGACTTTGAAGGCAGTCGATGTCTCCGCAAAGTACGGCGAAGACTATTTGATGACGATTCAGGAGGGCAAGAAAAAGACAACTCCTGCAAAGTCCGGTTCGGGTGAAACGCTGATGGAGAAGTATGCGGATTCCATCACCGTATCGGACTCCAGTGCGGCAAGCGGCGGAGCAGTATCCGGTTCTGCCGTCAGCGAAACAGACAGCAAGGCTGCCGTCGACACAGAGAAAGAGGAAGTTTCGAAAGACGATTTAAGTGGATTACAAAAAGCGGCTGCCGCACAGAATGGCAGCGTGGCGAAAGAGACGGAGTGGCGTGAACTGGATGACAGTTCCTCCGAAGAATACAAAAAAGCGGAAGAACTGATTTCCGATGGCAAGAAAAACGTGAAAAACGGTGTAAAAGATATGGATGGCGTGGAAGTTACGCTGAAATTCAAAAAAGGCGAGTATAAAAAGACCATTACACTGTCTGCCATTGACGATGACCTCTCAGAGAGTGACGAGCAGGTTATGTTCGTGATGACCGGCTCGAAAGGAGCTGAAATCAGTGACAGCTACACAGGATATTACAATATAAAGGACAATGAAGAAAAAGAAGTAAGCCAATACGAGATGGCAAACAAAGCAGTATCCGTCAAACGAGGCAAAGAGTACATTGATATTACCGTCAAAAAAACATCAGGCACGGAGCAGATGAGTATTGTGAATATCGGTACGACAGCAGATACGGCGAAAGCAGGAAAAGATTACACGTCGGTCAATGAGAGTCTTGTTTTCCCTGCCGGAATGACGGAAAAGACCGTTTCCATCCCGCTTTTAAATGACAGCGAAACGAGTGACGACGTCGGCTTTTACGTAGGTATCAAGGCGGTAGACGGCGTTGTGCAAAGTGACAAAAATGCTACTTATGTCACGGTTACAGGAGAGGAGCTCGGCAGTGATACCGTCTATGAGGACAGTGCAGAGGGTACTTCGGCGGATGGCACCATGGCAGATACGAATGAGACGATTGTTGTGGCAGCGGACGCCCCAAAAATTTCCACTACTTCCGGCAGACAGGGAAATGTGGTTGCCAGTGGACTGGACTTGCGGACGGCAAAGTCAGTTACGATTAAATATCACAGTGACGAGGGTTCTACCAATGTTACAGAAGGTTCCGGATGCAGTGCACATACGGTGACAAAGAAACAAAGAAGAGTTTGCCTGTATCTTCAAGACCGTTATGGAATTACAAAAAAGACAATGCTGGATGCTACACAGGAGAACTTTGGCTCAAGCTCGAATCAAAGTACATGTTCGCTGGATTTGTCTGCAAATGCTTCTTTGAAAGATAAAGATATGAAGATTTATGCCAGCGTCGAGGGCGCAGACAACAACAATAATGCGACACTTGTTATCGATTCGGTTTACGTGACATATCCGGACTATAAGATTAAGATAAACAATGAAAAAGTAAATAATGAGTATAACAAATATACGCCAAAGGTATATACAAATGCAAAGAAACCAGATGACCAAAAAAATACACTTCGGCTTGGTTATGCTTATCTTAATGGAAATACAGAGACAACATCGATTACCGTTCACAAGTATTCAGATACGTTTTCGATTGGTTATTCGTATGATGACAGTACAAAGAATGATTATGGAACCGCACCAAGTTCCGACACGGTGAATTTTCTCGGCTATCAGATTCAGAAGGGAAACAATTGGGTGGATATAAGCGGATCTGTGACCTTTGAGAATCTGATGAAGAACTATAGTGACTGTATGAGCAGCTATGAATTTAAAATTCGTCCAAAGTTTTCCGTGAAGACGGCGTCGATAAATTTTTTAAATAATGGCTCGCAGACGATACAGACAACGGAGAATGGGACAACGGTAAATAAAACCATAACACAGTCAAAGGCAGGTTTCTTTGATGGATTTAGTAATAATTCCTTGCTGTCTGTCACACTTTTAGATGCAGTGAAGATTACGGCGAAACCGAATCAAGGCTATGCGGTTAAAGGTTTTTCTACATACTATAAGGAATGGATAACAAAAAGGAAAAATGGAAGGCTTTTTAGCAGTCCTACACAACAGGCATCGCATGAACAGATTAAGACATCCGATGTCAACGTGATTACCTTGTGTCCGAAAGTTACAGATACCATTTACGTAGACGTAAATTATCAGGAGGCACAGATTGAGGTGAAAGCACTGCCATCCGGGGCACAGCATGCAGATAAGGGGTCGGTGTTATATACATACACAAAAAATGGTACGTTGTATTCCTTAACCGGAAACTACAAAAATCCGCTCAGTATTAAAGATATTATCCTAACCTCGAATTATAAGATTATCGGTCAGCAGACAGAGGCAGTTTCATCTTCTAATTCGTCACTTCAGTATCGTGCTTCATGGATGGATGCGACACTGGACGCAGACGGTGATGGGGTAATATCGGATAAGGAACAGAAAGACACAAATTATACGGCGTTTCAACCGGTAACGGGAGATGTGCTCAGTTTCTCTCCTACGGTTCCTTACACAAAGATATATTATGATTTTGTTGTGAGAGAAAAAATAAAAAACACGGCAAAGCAAGGTGTTTTGTGCGGGATTGTTTCTTTACAGGATACGGAGATTTTTACCGGCAAAACGACGACGACTCCCCTAAACGGCGTGACGGTCACGGCGGATGGAGATAGCGGTACCACAGTACATACAGAGGATAATCGGTATGTAGACGAGACGGATGGCTGGTATTCACTGACCGGAGACGGCTCTTATTATACGATGGATACGATGTTAGTTTCCTTTAACTATCTGTCAAAAGACGGCTCTGTCTTATCAGCAAATGTGACACAGAATCCGAATGTTTCAAAAGAAATAACACTTTATACGGATTCCGTTATGTCTGTCGATTCCTATAGTGCTTATTCGATTGGAAAGGATAAGGAAGGAAAGGAGACAGAGACAGCGATTCAGTATAATTTGCTGACGAATGGTGATAACGACTATCGGCTGAAGTTCCATGTCACGAGCAAAAATGCAAGCAAAAAAGCGATAAAAGCGGTTCTTCGTTTTTATAAGGACAGCGGTGAGACTGAGATTGACAATACAGCGATTACAAGCGAGGTGAAAGAAACAGAAGAATCTAGTTTTACCTTTAATTTTAATCCGAAGGACCTGTCGCTTCCGGGAGGGACGGTGCTCAAACTCCAGATTTATGACCAGGATAAAACGGCTTATTATGAGAGAAATACAGGTATCGTTCTGAAGAAGGCCATCGGACATCTTGATTTTGCGAACAGGTTTTCCTTCGGTGGAAGTGGGACGGTTGTAAAACTTCTCGGAAAAGTAGACTCCGCTTTTAATATGGGCTGGAACGGTGAGTTTGATCTTACCAATACGGACGTGTTCCATGTGGACAATACGACGGGAGACCTCACGATTTCGATTGGATTTTCGAAAAACGGCATATCCAAAGATTTTGATATCTCCAGTGTGGGCAAGGCGGCAGAGAAAAAGGCAGAGGCAGAGGAAAAGTACAGGAAAAAACAGGATGAAATCGAAAAGAACAGCAGTACTGCTGATAAAGATCAAAAGGAAAAAGATGCGGAAGAGCTGAAAAAATTAAAAGAAAAAGCGGATGAGACTGCCAAAGATTTCGATGAAAAGTACGATAAAGCGTCTGACCCGTCGAAGACAAGTACAACGGTAGCTGCCGGACTCTCCCTTGATATCGGGTTTTCGCTTATGATTAATTTTTGCGAGGATAAGAAGGAGGGGGAAAATAAGGGATGTTGGTACTTTGACAGCATGGTGCTGACGGCAAACGTGAATGGCGGTGTGAAAGTAAACATAGATTTTGCGACACCGATTGGCATCACGGTCAGTATCGCTCTCGAGGTCGGAGTGAAAGACAGCAGTGCTACGTTTGTCATTTCCCAGAGAACAGACTTGGATGAACCGCCGAAGTATTATCTGAATCCAAACTCGACGGATGCGAAAGCCCTGCAAGACGATGACGGCACGATTAAGCTGTTTGATTCCGAAGCTTTTGAAAAGACAGGCTCATTCTCTGTCAATCCGTATGTCAGTTTGACGGCAGGAGTAGGACCTAGCAGTTCCGTTCAGTTGAGCGTAAACGGCAGGGCGCAGTTTTATATGTCGTTCTATACGGATGACACAACGAACAGTGGTTACGTAAACCTGAGTGCAAGCATTGGCGTGAAGGTATTCTTTATCGAGGCATCCTGGCCGTTCCTTTCCAAGAATATTAATTTGTTTGGAAACGGCTCTGCGGCTGCTGTCGACATGGATGATGCGAATTATCTGTATGACAGTACGGATATATTCCAGGCAGAGAGTAAAGACTATCTGAAAAACCGAAGCTCGTGGAACGATAGCAAGATATCTGCGATGAGTCTGGATGAGAATGAAAATGGCGTGGCAGAGGATGAATTGCGAGAAGGTATCTACAGCGGCACGAATGTACAGCTTATGGCACTGGATAATGGTGATTATCTTGCGGTATTCCTTGATGATGATTTGGATGAGGACGGAAATCTGAGTCGAGATAGTATCAACAGTGCAGCAGTATTTTACAGTATTTATGATCACACAACGAAAAAGTGGGCAAAACCGACACTGCTTGAGGATGACGGAACGGTTGACCAGGATGTACAGGCATTTGATTTGGGTGACCGTGGAATCATTGTTACATGGAGCAGTGCAAATAAAAAATTTACGGATGATATGTCTCGTGTCGATATGTTGAATGCGATGAATATTCACGCAGCATTTTTCAATAAAACGACAGAGACCTTCGATGATATTTTAAAGGTCACCAAAGATACGGAAACTGAGGTTGGAAATGATGATGTATCGGATGTTTCTCCAAATGTGGTATATAATGATGATTCAATGATTGTATACTATACGAAAAATGAGTATGCGGTATCGGATAAAACAGAGGGCGAAGTCGTAGGAGATGTCGTGAATCCTTCCTACAGCCTGATGGCATACCGGCAGTACAATTTCAGTTCGGATACCGGTACGGACGGAAAATTTGTGACCGATTATGCTGACTTGAACAACAACACAACAGATAATGCCGACAGCACAGTGAATACTCTGAAGACTAAATGGGGCGATAAGTATTCAACCTATATGGAGGCATGGTATGGTCAGGTATTCTTCGATACAGCTCCGGATGTATATCTGGATGAAGAGTTGGAACTTGGCTACTGGAAGGATGATAAAGAACCTACGGTTTACGCCGGACATACTGTGTCGACGAATTTGACAGAGAGTACAGAGGCTGGCGTCACGGAGGAAAAGACAGAGGTAAAAGGTGACAAGGTTACAAGCAAGTATTCACCGAAAATCATTGACACAGACGCTATCAGTTACAATAATCTCGGTCTGTTTGCCTATACGGTAGACTATGACGAGAACCTGAGGACTGCCGACGACCGGGATGTATATATGCAGATGTATGATTTCAACACCGGAGTTATGACACATCCGATTATGGTGACAAGCGACAATGTAGCGGATTCTAACGTGAAGTTTACGAGGGTGAAAGATTCGGCAAGCGGCTATGAAGAGCAGACGTATCTTACATGGCTCTCCGATGGAAATGTCGTAGCGATGAATATGTCAAATGTTATTAAAAACAACTGTCTTATTAAGAAAACAGATGAAACAACCGAACAGTCCTATTACATCATTGACAAATCCTCGAAAAGAAATTACGAGCCGGTTCGGACACTTGCAGCCGGAGACGTCAATGATACGGTAGACGGTGCAGAAAGCTCAATTACCTCTTTCGATGTAAAGAGTACGGACGGTTATGTCTATGTGACGTGGGCAGAGGATCATGTTGTTGAAAAAGAAGGCGCTGAAGCGACAGAGACAGGAACGGCTGATGCAAAAGACCAGGTTACGGAACGGCAGATTTATATGTCAAGGTATGATTTTGCCGAGGGCAGATCCACGGAAAAAGTTCAGGTGACAAGCGGAGAGGGAGCAAACTACAATGATATTTCCTTCGTGGTTAATGACGATGCTACGGTGACTGCCCTTGCCACAAAATCGCAATCCAAACTTGTTACGGTTGATGAGTTTAATGAAACAATAGACAACTACAACAAAAATGCCGGTGCAGAAAGCAAACAGGATAAGTTGACCGAGGATGAATTCACGGCATATACCGAAGCTGACACCGATAATGTATCACTTGTCGAGTTGCAGATTACTCCGGCCTCTGTAATGAAAATAGAAGACTGCGATCTGGATGTGCTTGTTTCCGGCAGTGATAATGATGTTCCATTCACCTTGCTGAATGATGGTTTGGATACGACGAAGGATGTCACACTCACAGTTAAGGACAGCGATGGAAACAGTGTCCTCACGCAGTTAAAGGATACAGGCGAGGATAGTGAAAATAACATAGGAGCATATGAGGCTGTGGAGAAAATTAAGATTGATAAGTTAATGGGCGGTGAGAGATATTATGGAAACTTATCGATTCCGCTTGCTGAAAGTGCTAAGAAAACCTCCATTACCTTTACGCTGACGGATGCGGATGGTAAGAAACTGTTAGAAAAGACTTACTCACAGACATTGATTGAGAGTACAAAGATGACCGATTCTTCGGTGACTGAAACTGCTGAGAGAGATGTTTATGAGGCAGACTTCACGATTGAAAACGACGGAAATACAACATTGGATAAAGGTCAGGCAGTAATCAGCATCAAAAACGGTGACAAGGAAAAAGAACTGGCAACGGTAGAAATACCGAAACTTGCACGAGGCGAGACGAAGGATTTCTCGGAGGAACTGAATGTCGATACGACAAAATACTTTGAAGTTACAAAAGGAGAGAACGGCTCTGTTACAGAGACGGGAACCTTCTATGTGACCTACGGTGATGATACGCAGGAGATTCAGGTAGAGCGTAAAGCGTCTGCGGCTCAGATGGAGTATGTCAACGGTATCAAGTCAGTGAAGATTGAAGACGGAAAGACAATGACCATTGAGAAGGAAGAAACTCAGCGCGCTGTTGCCGAGATTACCTCGTCGCTTGCGGACGATGAAACCGGAGCCACTGGTGCAGAGGGACTGGATGTCATCTGGCAGACAGAGGATGAGAGCATCGCAACGGTAACAGAGGACATGGTGAAAGGTATTAAAGAAGGAACAACGACATTATATGCGTATGTTCTTCCGAAAGCCTCCGAAACCATTGTGACCGTGGATGAATCAGACAAAACGACGGAAGACGGAGCGACAGTTTATGACTTTGGTGATACGGTGTCTAATTACAGCACAGTGCCAAACGATGCGATTCGCACCTACTCTGTGAAACTGACCGTTACAAAGACAAGCGGGGAGAATGATACCAATGCTGCCGCTGATGACAAAAAGAAAGATACAAACAACACAACGACAAATAAAGGTACAAGCAGCAGTTCCAAGACTTCAAAATCTTCGAAGAAGACAGTGACGAAAAAAGGAATCACGTACAAGATTTCCGGTTCTTCTGCCAAAGTAACAAAGGCAAAGAAGACGATTAAATCCGCTGTGATACCTGCGACCGTTAAGATTAATGGCAAGAAGTACAAAGTTACTGCCATTAGTAAAAATGCATTCAAGAACTGCAAGAAACTAAAGAAAGTGACGATTGGTAAAAATGTGAAGACCATTTCGGCAAACGCCTTTAGGAATTGCAAGAAATTGAAGAAGATTGTATTTAAGGGAACAAAGGCAACAAAGATTGGTAAAAATGCTTTCAAGGGAATTGCAGCAAAGGCAGTGTTTAGAACACCGAAAAAGGCTCTGAAGAAGTATAAGAAGGCATTGAAAAAGAAAGTCGGCTTTAAAAAGAAGACGATGAAAGTGAAAAAGAATTGAGAAAGGAGGCGTATCTCTTATGCCAGACAAGAATGTTAAGGCAGCAGATTCTGCCGCACAAAACAATCCGGTGGATGAAGAAGTCAAATTGGATGACTTGGAAAAGTTTGCCGGAGGCACCATGGAAAATGTTTCGAAGGACAGGACGCATGATATTACAGACAGTATGAAAGACAGGGCATAATTAAGAAAGAGGTTTTTGTGTGACAAGGCGGCGTTATGCCTCCTTGTCACATTCTATAAAGTCACAATTATGGATTTGTATGGCAATTTAGGAAGCAGGAGGGAGATGTATGAGCTGTAGGGGGATTTATCGTCTGCTCTTTGTAATGCTGGCAGCTATCAGTGTTTTTGCCGTTTGCAGGCAGGAGGTTTATGCTGCGGAAGAGGATTACGCAGAGGAAAAAGATTACGCAGAAGGTGAGGTCTTGATTGCCGTTAAAAGGAGTGAGACGACTTCCGGTTATCGTAAATTGAGCAAAAAAACAGAATTTTTGACAGAGAACAGTGAACTGGCTTCAGTGATTGCTGATTTGTCCTATGTGTCATCGGCAGAGGGAGAATCGTCCTCCGGTTCAATGATTACGAAGAAAAAAACGAAGTCTGGTTCGGTTCTTGATATTTATGTTGCAAAACTGCAAGAGGATATATCGGTGGAGACGGCAGTCTGTACGCTGAATCAGGAGAGCGAAATCTATCTGGCAGAGCCGAATTATACGTGTCAGGTTTTTGATGTGAGTTATCCATATGAACAGGATGCGTACGTGGAACAGGAGCAGTGGTATTTACAGACGATGGACGTTGTGCCGGCATGGAAGAAAATGGAGGACAGTCAGGTTCATCCGGGTGAGGGAGTGACGGTCGCAGTGATTGATACGGGAGTATCTCTTTTGCATGAAGATTTACTGGATAATATTATTGTCAATCAGGCAGAGGCAGAAGGCGAAGAGGGAGTTGATGATGACGGCAATGGTTATATTGACGATGTAAATGGTGTCAATCTGGTTAATTCCTATACTGCCATGACAGACAGCACCGGGCATGGAACGAGGATGGCGGGACTGATAGCCATGACTGCCGGAAACGGCGGTGGAGCCGGAGTGGCATATGCTGCCCGGATAATGCCGGTGAAGGTGAGTACAGATGGTAACTTTAATATCGATAAGGCGATAGAGGGAATTGAGTATGCCGCAGCGAATGGTGCGGATGTGATTAATATGTCTTTTGGCACCTATCGTGAATCCGAGATTTTTCAGATGGCGATTGAAAAGGCAGCCAAAGAGTGTATTCTTGTCGCAGCGGCGGGAAACGACAGCAAAGCAAACGGCACCACAGGTGACAATGCATATCCGGCAGCGTATTCATCGGTAATCGGTGTGATGAGTATGGACAAGGATGGAACTTTTTCTGATTTTTCAAATTGGGACACGCAGGAGAACGAAAATATAAGCTATGAACTGATTGCACCGGGCAGGGATATTTGGTCGACCGCCCTTAAGAATAGTTATAAGACGACAAGCGGCACATCTGCTGCGTCGGCAATGACGGCGGGAGTACTTGCCGTATACCGAAGCCTTTTTCCGGAGAGGGATATTTATGGGGCGTCCTTTTTGACGGAGAACTTCCTGGCATCAATGAAACATAAGGTTACAGCGAATACATCGGATGGCAGCCAATATGAATATGCCGTGACAAATCTGAGCGATGTCGTGGAAGAAGTAGAAAATGTGAGAAATTCAGTGCAGTCATCGGAGACGGAATCACAGCCGACGGAAACAGAATCGCAATCGCAGCCATGGGAGACAGAATCACAGCCGACGGAAACGGAATCGCAGCCGACGGAGACAGAATCGCAGCCAGAGGCAACGTTGTCGCCGCAGGCGACATTGCAGCCGGGGACAACAATGTCATCGCAGGCAACAATGTCACCGGAGGTGACATTAAAGTCATCGGAGACAGCAGCAACATCCGAGGGAACGGTAACATCCAAGGCGGCAACGCAGTCGGATGCAACCGGGCAGTCGAAAACATCCCGTACGGCAAAAGCGATAAAAAGCAAGAAACCTGTTATAAAAGTAACGTACTTAAAAAATGGCAAAGCGAGACTTACGTTTAAGATAAAGGGATATTCCGGTCAGACGGGATATTACGTATATGTTTCAAAAAGCAAAGGAAAAGGATTTCGCAAATATAAAGTCACAAAGAAAAACAAACTGATAGTTTCTTCAAAAAAGAAAAGATACTATCAGGTCGTTGCCTACAAAAAGACAGCAGGGAAACGATACAAGAGCAGGAAAAGTGAGGCAGTGAAATGTTCCCATTCATAAATACACCATTTGGTGAACTCGAAGTATATAATTTAACACCGGTTGTCGGTGCTGTTACGGCAGTTCTTTTACAGATGTTTCTGCTGTACAAGTGGACAAAAAAGATAATATCAATATTGTATGCCGGGATTTTCGGCATATGTAGTTGGCTGGGTGCTTATGGCAGTACGGCAGTTCGCTTGCTTTCACAGGATGATGTGAATGACTTCGACAGTTTTTGGCAGGGATTTCTAGCCGGAAACGTTAAACATTATCTGGGGGAAGTAATTGTGATTGCGTTATTGGTCATACCCCTTGCCATACTGTTCCATAAAATTCTGCCGGGCAGAAAGAAAGACTGGCGGCAAAGTGTTCTCATGGTTACGGATACACTGGCACCGTCTATCTTGATTATGCAGATTTTTGCACGAATCGGCTGCCTTGCCAGAGGATGCTGCTTTGGCATTCCATACAAAGGAATTTTTTCCATTCAGTTTCCGAAAGGCGAAGTTTCTTATGCGGTATTTCCGACGCAGTTATTTGAGATTGTGTTTGCTTTGATACTGCTCGTTGGCATTGCGATATTGTACCGAAAGAAAAAACCGATTTTCGGAATTACGCTCATGGGGTATTCCGCAATCATTTTTGTATCAGAATTTTTTATGGATAAGAGAGGAACACATACTTATTACAATTTCTCAATCATACAGTTGTTTGCTGTAATACTTTTTGTATTGGGAATTGCACATACATTTTATTTAAATAAAATAGCAGGAGGAAAAAGGTAACATGGATATTCATTTTGACAGAGAGGGAACGACATTGAACGTTATGCTGGATGGGAGACTGGATACGACTACAGCACCAACGCTGGAGGACCAGTTGCAGAGAGAATTGACAGAAGATGTGGAGAAACTGATTTTTGACTTTGAAAAACTGGAATATATGTCATCCGTAGGAATCCGTATCATTATGGCGGCGGATGAGGTGATGGCAGAACAGGACGGAGAAATGAAACTTGTTCATGTCAGCGAAGAAATCATGGATATATTTGATATGACAGGCTTGGTGGATTTGCTGAACATTGAATAAAATGTTAATATAATTCTATGATTACGATGGAGGAGAAGGATGAAGAAAGAGACATTACAGCAAGAGCGTATCACATCTCCGGAGGGGCTGAATGAATACATCCGGGCGGTTGTTCCCGGTATGTGGTTTGGCATACTTTGCGTCTTTTTGTTTATGGCAGCGGTTATTATATGGGCAGTTTTCGGGCAGATTGATACAAAGGTGACGGCAGAGGGATACTGCAAAGACGGTCAGATTTCGGTTGAATTGCCGACGGAAGAGGCACTGGACGTTGAGGTTGGGAACAAAGTATATGCAGATGGAAAAGAAGGAAATGTAACCGATGTCAAAGAATTGTCAGACACGAAAAAGATAACAATCGAATTCCAGGAGGAAGAAAATAGCAAGATTGGAGTTACGATTGTGACCAAGTCGGTATCGCCCCTTTCATTTTTAGTCGGGTGAGCGTTTGAAAAAGGAGTATGGCGGTATGGCGGAAGAAAAATTAGAAAAATCAAAAAAGAGAAAGAAACGGGCTAAAAAAGTGCCTGTCATTCTTCAGTTGGAGGCACTTGAGTGTGGGGCAGCGTGTCTTACCATGATAATGGCATACTATGGGAAATGGATTCCGCTTGAACAGGTGCGTATGGATTGCGGGGTGTCAAAAGATGGCTCCAATGCGAAGAACATTGCCTTGGCGGCAAAAAAATACGGTCTTTCTGTCAGGGCGTATATGTACGATGCTGCTACGATTCGGGAAAAAAATGAGTTTCCTTGTATTATCTACTGGAATGCCAATCATTTTGTCGTATTGGATGGTTTCAAAAAGGATAAGGCGATATTGAATGACCCGGCGAATGGATATGTGGAACTTCCCTTTGATTTGTTTGAGCAGTCCTTTAGCGGTCTTTGTATGGTGATAGAGCCAGGGGAGGATTTTGTTCCGAATGGGAAAAAGAAAGGGATGGGTGAACTTGTTGTAAAGTATTTGAGGGGAACTGGTCTTGTCTTTGTATTCTTTGCTTTATTATCTATCGCCGCCACCTTTTTTTCTATCGTGAATCCCGCATTTGCGAGGTTTTTTGTGGATGGACTTTTGTCTGGTGAGAATATTGATTTGCAAAATCATTTCTTCGTATTGCTCTGCGTGTTTGCCGTGTTCCAAATTCTGTACAGTACGATTCAGGAGTTGTTTTCATTGAGGGCACAGGGCAAGCTGGCAGTTTGTGCGAATTTCCGTTATATGTGGCATGTATTACGACTCCCGGTCAGCTTTTACAGTCAGCGTATGGCGGGAGATATTGCAGAACGGAAAAGGACCAATGAGAGTATTGTTTTTACTCTGATACATACACTGGCTCCGAATATTTTGAATGTTTTCATGATGATATTTTATTTTATTGTCATGCTGCGGTATGATGTAACCCTCTCGATTATCGGAGTGTCCGGTTTGGTGATTCGTGTGCTGGCAGAACGCTGCATTTCCCATCGCAGAGAAAATCTGTCAAAGGTAATGCTGAGGGATGAGGCAAATCTGGCGTCTGCTACGGTGTCTGGAATTGAGATGATTGAGACGATAAAAGCCAGTGGGGCGGAAAATGGATTTTTCCAAAAATGGGCAGGTTATCAGGCTGCCGTTAATAATAAAGAAGTAGATATTATTCGAATTAACCGCTATTATGGTTTAATACCCATTGTGATTTCATCCATTACCGATATGCTTATTTTGTTTTTCGGACTTTATCTGATTATACAGGGTGAGTTTATGGTCGGTATGCTGTTCGCCTTTCAGGGACTTATGACGGGATTTACCAATCCGGTGCAGGAGATTAGCCGGGCAGGAAGTACCATTCGTGAAATGCGTGCCAATATAGAACGTATTGATGACGTAATGGAATACGAGACGGATGTGACTTATGAGGAGGTAACGGAAAAAGAACAGCAGAGGTTTGATAAACTCAGAGGTAAGGTGGAAATGAAACATATTACGTTTGGGTATTCCAAGATGGGACCGCCGCTTATTGAAGATTTCAATATGACAATCGAGCCGGGAAAGAAAATTGCTTTTGTCGGTTCGTCCGGCTGTGGAAAATCGACGCTTGCCAAACTTTTGTCCGGCTTGTACAAGCCATGGAGTGGAGAGATTTTATTTGATGATGTACCACTCGATGAGATTCGGAGAGAAGTGTTCACCGGCTCGGTTTCAGTTATGAGTCAGGAGATTACTTTGTTTGAGGATTCCATTGCTGATAATATTAAGATGTGGGATTCTACAATTGAAGATTATGAAATGATTATGGCAGCGAATGATGCGAAAATTCATGAGGATATTATACAGCGTGAAGGCGGATATCAGCATCGGCTTCTGGAAGGGGGAAAGAATTTTTCCGGGGGACAGCGGCAGAGAATGGAGATTGCAAGGGCGTTGGCACAGAATCCATCAATATTGATTATGGATGAGGCGACATCGGCACTGGATGCAAAAACAGAGAGTGAAGTTGTGAAGGCGATTCGTAACAGAGGAATGACTTGCATTGTCATTGCCCACAGACTTTCCACCGTGAGAGACTGCGATGAGATTATCGTTTTGAATCGGGGGAAAGTTGTGGAAAGGGGAACGCATGAAGAATTGATGGCAAGACAGGGAAGATACAGCGAACTGATAACGAGTGAATAAAGGAGCTGACGGACGGTTCCTTTGCAGGATGGAGGAGAAAGATGGGCTGGTTTGATAAGCAGATTCGTGGACGTATGAAGAATGACGAAGATGTATTTGCCGATTCCTTTGTACAGATGGCAAATCTATTTCGGAAGGACAAGTTAAAGACAGTCTTTCAGGCAGACAGAAAACTTATGGGAAAAGCGATAGGGGATGTTTTGCAGTTTTATCATGTAAAGACGAGGGAAATCCCGGACAAATTAAAGAATCGGGATGAAGTACTGGAATATCTGCTGCGTCCGTCCGGCATTATGAGAAGAAATGTTGTTCTTTCGGGCGAATGGTACAAAGATGCATCGGGAGCAATGCTTGCCGTAAGAAAAGACGGCAGTGTTGCTGCCTTAATTCCCAATGGCGTTCAGGGGTATTCATATCGGGATGATGACTCACAAAAAATGATTGCAGTTAACCGAAAAAATGCGGCTCAATTTGAACGTGAGGCAATCTGTTTTTACAAATCTTTTCCTTTGAGGAAGATGAAAACGGTGGACTTTTTTAAATATATGTTTCAGATGATACGGCTGAAAGATTATGCGAGCCTTTTTCTTCTTTCTCTGCTGGCAGCAGTGGTTGGCATGATTACGCCTTTCATTAATCAATATTTGTATCGGGATGTGTTGGAATACGGAAAAATTGATTTGCTTGTAAGTACGATACTTACACTTTTTTGCGTTACGCTGGCAGAGAAAATGGTGACAGCTATGCGGGACCTCACGAATGACAGCGTGAGGGCAAGAGTCAGCTTGTCCATGGAGAGTGCCATGGAGATGAGAGTTCTGTCTCTCCCGGCAGATTTTTTTAAGAAGTACAGTGCCGGAGAATTGTACGACCGGATTCATGTGGTCAAAGATTTGTGCCGTGTGCTTTTTGATGTCATGTTCTCGCTCGGATTGACAGCGGTTTTCTCTCTCATTTATATCGGTGAGATTGTGGCGTATGCCCCGAAATTGGCATCTGCGGCACTGGTCGTAACTCTGTTTACCGTTTTGAGCTGCTGTGGATGTGTATTTGTGCAGATGCGGGTGACGCAAAAGCAGCTCGCTGCATCCGGAAAAGAAAGCGGGTTTGTCTATGCATTGCTGGGAGGTATTGAAAAAATAAAAAACACAGGCTCGGAGAAAAGGGCATTCGCCAAATGGGCAGAGAGATATAATGAAAATGTTAAGTATACCTATACTCCCCCTGTGATTTTGAAACTGAATACGGTGATTACTCTTGCCATCTCTCTTGTGGGAACGATTGTTATGTACCATTACGCTTTGAAATCCCGGATTTCGATAGCAGATTATATGGCGTTTAACAGTGCTTATGCATATGTGAGTGGAGCATTTGCATCTCTCACCGGGATGGCACTGACAGCGGCGAAAATAAATCCCATTATGAAAATGCTCAGCCCTATTTTGGAGACGGAACCGGAGCTGACAACTCAGAAAGAAGTTGTCAACCGCCTGTACGGTGGAATAGAAATGAGCCATGTGTCCTTCCGGTATGGGGAGAATCTTCCCCTTGTGCTGAATGACGTTTCTCTTAAAATACGTTCTGGAGAGTACGTGGCAGTTGTAGGAAAGACAGGCTGCGGCAAATCAACCCTTATGCGGCTGCTCCTTGGCTTTGAGAAACCGGAAAAAGGTGCTATCTACTATGATAGAAAAGATATGGAATCCATGGACTTGAAATCACTGCGGAGTAAAATAGGCGTTGTGATGCAGAATGGGAAACTGTTTCAGGGAGATTTATATTCCAATATCAGTATTTCCGCACCGAATCTTACGTTGGAACAGGCATGGGAGGCGGCGGAGATGGCTGGCATGGCAGAGGATATACGCAATATGCCAATGGGGATGAATACGCTTATCTCGGAGGGCGCCGGAGGTATCTCCGGCGGTCAGAAACAGAGGCTGATGATTGCACGTGCCATTGCGTCCAAACCACGTATCCTTATGTTTGACGAGGCGACATCGGCACTGGATAATATAACACAGAAAATTGTTTCAGAATCTCTGGACTCTCTGAAATGTACAAGGATTGTTATTGCCCACAGGCTTTCCACAATCCGGCATTGCAGCCGTATTATTGTGCTGGATGGCGGCAGAATCGTCGAGGATGGAACGTACTCGGAACTGGTTCAGAAAAACGGTTTTTTTGCAGACCTTGTGAGAAGGCAAATGATGACGGACAATGTTGAGGAATAACGAGGAGGGAAAAAGATGGTTCAATTAATAATGCTTGCTGTCGCACCGACAGTTTTGGTGGCTGCTTTATATCTGGTGGATACGAGAACTCGTTTTGCCAGACTTCCCTATTTTGCGAGACAAATTATATGGGGAGTTTTATTCGGCTGCATTGTCATGTTCAGTATGCAAATCCATGTTGAATATGGAGATGCCGGCTATACAATCCGGAACAGCATTATCCTGCTCTGCGGACTTATTTTTGGAGGCCCCACAGGGATTATAGCAGGTACGATGACAGCACTTGGAACATTACTCTTTCTGGACTTTAACGATTATTATTTTTACTATGCGATGATTGCCATCTGTTTTCTGGCGGGTGTGATTGCGGCAGTTTTTCGAAAATATATTTTTAATAACGAAATTCCGGCGGCACAATACGGACTTATATTGGGACCATTGCAGGAAATTCTTTATCTTCTCCTTTCCATGCTGGCGAAAAAGAGTGAGATTCGGGATGCTTTTTATTTTATAGAGTTTTCCGAGATGATTGATATTCTTCTTCATACGGCAGCGATTACACTGGCGTTATTTGTTGTTTCTCGGCTTGCAAAACGCAAAAAGAAATCAGAACACATGAAAAAGAAATCGGAGCACAGTGAAAAGAAAAAACATATCATGCAGATTTTTCAACAAATGATGTTGTTTTTTGTTATTATCATTTTTGTCGTTGCCGGAATCTATACCTATGTGATACAGTCTGCCCTGATACAGTCGGACACAAAACAACAGCTTACACTCAGCATACAGGATATCGAAAATGATATTACCGATGCGATTAATGACGATTTAATCGTACTGTCCGATAAAATAGCAAAAGCAATTGAGGACGGACGTGAGTGGCACAACGAGATTGTTCAAAGTTATTTGCAGGAATTGGCAGATGCTTATGAAGTTGCTGAAATTAACCTTGTTGATAAAAATGGTATTATTGCATGCAGCAGCAACTCAGACAATATCGGATATGACATGAGAGATGGTGAACAGTCTAGTGAATTTATGGTGCTTTTGGATGATATGGTGAAAGATGACATCAATGGAAGAGAGGCATATGCCCAGAGTTACCAGCCTGTTTCCAATAATCCGGATATTTCAAGAAAATACTGTGCGGTCACGATGGATGACGGTGGGTTTTTACAGGTCGGATATGATACCGAACAATTTCAGGAGGATGTTGACTCCCGGGTTTCCAGTCTGACGAGAAATAAGCGAATCGATGAATATGGATATATCCTTGTCTGTGATGAGAATATGAAAATCAAGAGCAGTCTGTATGAGGATATGCTTGGAAAGACTATTGCGGACATAGGAATCGATTTTCAGCCGGACAAGGTGAAGGAGATGGAAGAATTTGAAAGAGAACTAGGCGGAGAATCGAAAGCCTATATGATGTATAAAATGTCAGAGGGGTATTATATCATTGCGGTAAGGCTGGCTGAGGAGGCAGATTTATCCAGAAATATGACGGTTGTTATTCAAATATCCATCGAAATCATTGTTTGTTTTGCGATATTTTTTGCTGTCTTTTTTATCATTCGCCGCTATCTTGTGAAAGACTTGGAAAAGGTGAATGACTCACTGGCAGAAATTGCGGATGGAAATCTGGATGTTGTAGTAGACGCACGGGGGAATCAGGAATTTGCCGAACTTTCCGACGACATCAATCAAACCGTAGATACTCTGAAAAAATATATCCATGAGGCAAACATACGGATTGATAAGGAACTTGCCGTCGCCAAGAGGATTCAGTATCAGATGCTCCCGGCAGATGAGGTTGTTATTCCGGATGATGGGCAGTTTGATTTGGCAGGCTGTATGTTTACGGCAAAAGAGGTAGGCGGAGATTTTTATGATTATTTTCCTGTAGGGGAAAATCGTGTGGCAGTTGTGATTGCGGATGTGTCAGGAAAGGGGATTCCGGCGGCACTTTTTATGATGACAACAAAGACGTTGATTAAGAATCTTTTGCTGAATGGTAGAAATCCGGCAGAGGCACTTGAACTCGCAAATGCGGAGCTCTGTGCAAACAATTCCGCAAAAATGTTTGTAACTGCATGGGTTGGCATATTGGATTATGAACAGGACATACTTACTTTTGCAAATGCCGGACATAATCCGCCGTTATTTAAAAAATCGTCAGAAAATGAGTTTACATATTTGGATTTCAAGAAGTACAAGAGAAGTATCATGCTGGGCATACGAAAAAAAATAAAGTATTATGAAAACAAAATACGCTTTTCGAGAAATGACATTTTGTACTTGTACACCGATGGTGTGACAGAGGCAGCTTCGACTCAGAATGAATTATTTGGGGAAGACCGTCTGAAGAGGTGTCTCGATGAAAATGCAGATTTGGAAGTGGGAGAACTTTTGGAATGTGTCAGAAGCGAGGTGGAGAATTTCACAGGTGAGGCAGAACAGTTTGACGATATCACAATGGTAGTGCTCAAAATGTTCTCACTCAATCGTGAAATGGAACTTGAAATAAACACTGAGAACCAGAAAAAATTTGCGGAATTTATTGAGGACGTATTTGACGAGTGCAGGATTGCAGCCAAGACGAAACGGCAGATGTTGGTTTGTTTTGATGAAATCTTTTCGAATGCGATGAAATATTCGGATGCAGTTACGTATAAAGTGATGTGCGGGGTTCACAAAAATACGGCATTTATCCAGATGTCCGACAATGGAACACCGTATAATCCGCTTGAGCAGGAGACACCGGATGTCACTAAGCCGAGAGAGAGTTACAGTAAGGGCGGTTATGGACTTGTCATTATTAAAAGGATGACGGATAAGCAGGTGTATAACTATCAGAATAATCGCAATATTCTTACTCTCTATAAGGAGGTAACCTTTGAACATGAGTGAATATAGCTTGTTGAACCTGATTTCACAGCGGCCTCCGTTTCTGTTTCTGGACGGCATTTTAGAGTTGTCGGAGGAATGTGTGAAAACAAAAAAAGTGGTTACAGAGGGAGATTATTTATCAGTATCTGCTGTTTATATCGTTGAAAACATGGCACAGTCAGCCGCCGCTTTATTTGGATATCGGAATCGGGACAAAATATGTAATCATATGTATCTGGCTGGCGTGGAGAGTGCAGACCTGAAACGCAGTCTGAAAAAGGGCGAGATACTTGTTACGGAGGTAAAAGTGATTTTGGCAGTTGGAAACTGGGGCAGAGTAGAGTGTGAGAGTTTTGTTTGCTGTAATGGGAAAAAAGAATGTGCGGCGAATGCGTCGCTGACACTATATATTGACTAGGAGGGTGCAGTTTTGTCAGTAAAAGAAATCGCAAAAAGAGCAGGGACATCTACGGCAACGGTATCACGAGTTTTAAGCGATCCGGATTACCGGTGCCGTTCTAAGGAGTTACGGCAGAAAATATGGGAAATTGCAAATGAAATGAATTACGTACCCAATGAAGTTGCCATCGCATTGAAAAAAGGAAATCCGGTTAATGAAAAGCAAACCTTCTATGTAAATGTCCTAATCACAAGGTCGGGGGATTTTGAGACAGACCCTTTTTTTGAAGAGGTGCTGCGAATCTTAATCAGTGAACTGTTAAAGAAATCCTGCATTTTGGCAAATGTGTGGCGGATGCCGAACTTGGCAAATGACAGTACGGCGACTTCGGTACAAGTTTATGAAGATGTAGAATATATCGCATCTCAATCAAAGGGAAAGAACGATGCTTTGATTTTTTTGGGAAAAAGTAAAGAGCAGGTATATAAAAAACTTTCAGGAAAATTCAAGGCAATGGTGGCGATTCAGAGAAACCGACCGGGGTATGTGATTGATGAGGTTTTGGGAAATGGTATCCGAGTCGGGCATAAGGCGGTTGAGTACCTGTATTCTTTAGGACATAGAAAAATCGGTTATGTCGGTGATACGAAAACAGATTTGTGCTTTCAGGGTTATGTAGACGCCATTCGTGAATTAAACCTTGAATATAACTCGAAATACATTATTGAGGCTACACGCAGACCGGATGAATCCATTGGCATAATGCGGCAGATTATGGACTTGAAAGATGGTCCGACCGGAATTTATTGCCCTTGTGATTATGTGGCAATCGGTATGCTCAATGCACTGAAAAGATACCGGAACCGGTTCTATACGCCCTCCATTATATCCAGTGACGGAATCGAGGACAATCAATATTGTAAGCCGATGTTGACCTCGATTGAATTTCCAAAGCAGCTTATGGTGAGATATGCAGTGAATCTTTTGCTGGACCGGTTAGAGGGGGGACATACCCTTATCACACATATCGAAGTGGAAAGCCGGCTCATGATAAGAGACAGTTGCACTTCATATGAAGATGGAATTATGTTCAATTACAGTATTTAAGCTACTGTAATCGATTACGAAAAGTATTTGCGGAAGGGGAGAATAACAACAAAATAATCGTGTGCGAAAAAGAATAACAAGAGTGAAATAAGCCCTTGCTATTCTTTTTTTCGTGAAAATATTTTGAAAGAGTAAATAGTGTAATCGTTTACAAATTAGAATGTTGAAAAATAAAGATTTTATGAGTATTCTATAAACAACATGATGTTTGCGTGAGCAATAAAGCGCAGGTGGCATAGTGAAAGCACGTGGAAATTCGTGACATCATAATAAAGATAGTGTGGCTCAAGGGGAGGAAAGCATTATGGAGAAAAGATTTGACGAAATATTTGTGGAAATGGATCAGGTTGGAATCATTGTTCCTTATGAGGAAGTCGATACGATGGTTTCTAATATGGCAGACGTGTTTGAACTGACGGAGGATCAGATTTCCGGCGGCACTGTCTGTCATCACAAAAATACGGTTTACAGAGGGAATAAAAGCAACCCGCTGCCGGGCGTCAGAATGGATTTCTTTCAGAAATTTCCAGTTGAACTTGAGTATTTAAGTCCGGTGGAGGGCGAGAGCGCATGGATGGAATACAAAAATAAGGTAACAAAAGGAATGCACCATGTGAGATTTAACGTGAGCAGTCACGCAGACGCCATTGAATATATGAAAGAAAAGGGAATTGAAGTGTATCACGAGGCGGATTCTCCGAGAGGAGAAGGGATTAAGTTTGCGTATTTCGACTCTTACGAAAAATTAGGCTTTTATATAGAGACAATTAATTTTGCAGAAGTAGGGGAGAATCGGGGATAAAAATATGGCTTTGTATTATCTGGGGAATGGAAAATTTGAAAATGGTGAAGAAAAGGAACCTGTACTTAATAAACATCAAGTGAGGGTTAAAGTTTTTTACTCCGGAATCTGCGGAACCGATTACCACATTGCAAAAGGTGAGTTGGATGGAAGAATTGCAGATTTTCCAAGAATTATCGGACATGAGGCGTCGGGAGAGATTACGGAGGCGGGCGAAGATGTGAAAGGATGGAAAGCTGGTGACAGAGTTGTCGTCCGTCCGCTGCAAGTCTGTCAGAGCTGTGAGGAGTGCAGAACCGGAAATGAAAATGTATGTACTGATGTGAAATATTTAGGAATTGAAAGTGATGGCTCTTTTCAAAAAAACTGGGTAGTTGACGAAAGTATTTTACATAAAATACCGGAAGAACTCGATAATCGTTCTGCGGCATTGGCAGAGCCGCTGGCAGTCTGTTGTCGCGCAGTCAGGAGAGCAGGAATCACAGAAAAACAGAAAGCAGTGATTATCGGCGGCGGACCAATCGGAATTATGACGGCACTCGTTTTGAAAAGCAAAAGCAATGACGTAATGGTTTCGGAAATCGATTCCAAAAGAATAGAAAATTGCAGGAGCTTAGGAATCGAAATCGTAAATCCCACAGAAGAAGATTTATCTGAGAAAATAAACGATTGGACAAATGGCAGAGGGGCGGATGTCGTATTTGAGGCATCCGGCTCGCAGGCGGGACTTGACAGTGCAAATGAGCTGCTGCATCCAAATGGGAAAATTGTCACAATTGCAACCTACGGCAAAGTAATGAATCTGGATATTCGGAAACTTCATTACAAGCAGATTAGCTTAGTGACTACCAGAGCGTATCAGAAGGATGATTTTGACTACGCATTAACATTGATGAAACAGCGGAAAATACCGACAGACGCACTGATTACAAAAGTTATATCTTTAACTGAGTTAAAGGATTACCTTGCTGCTGCACAAAGGGGAACATCAGAGATAAAGGTTTTGGTTGACTGCCAGAATTGAATTGTGAAAAAAACGATTGCATAAAAAAGAAAGGGATGGTGTTATGGGCAAGAAAATTTTAAGTATAGTAATGGTATTCGTACTTGTTTTAGGGGGATTGACCGGGTGCGGAAAAGACGGCAGCGAAAGTGCCAATGGCGAGGTGACAATTCGGGTTGCGGTGCAAAAGAGTATTGCAATTCCGTATCTTGCGGAGGCGCTTGGATATTACGAAGACGAGTTTGCTGAAGATAACGTAAAGGTTGAACTGGTAGAATTTTCGTTGGGGCCGGAGGTGATTGAGGCGGTTGCCAGCGGTGAAATTGATATCGGTTTCTTGGGGGATGTACCGGCATTTGCAGGATTGATTAACGGCGGAGATTATAAAATCGTCGGCCGCTGGGAGAGTGACAACAGCTCGTATCTCATTACAAGAGATGACGCTAATATCAAGTCACTTGCGGACCTGAAAGGGAAGAAACTTTCTTACGCCTTTGGAAGTACCCAGACGGCTTTAGTGTATGCTTATCTGGAAGACGCAGGCTTAACGGACAATGACGTAGAGCTGGTGAATTTGTCATTAGCAGATTCGGTGACAAGTATTGCAAGTGGTGATGTGGATGCGGCTGTCGTGGATGAACTGAGAGCTACGCAGGCGGTAGAAAAAGGAGGCGTTTCAAAACTCCTTAACAGTGAGGGATATAAATTATTTGTAAGTCCGATTATCGCTACAAACAGTTTTACAAGCGAGCATGGAGATTTAACGGGGAGAGTGCTAAAGGCTGTTGAACGGGCGGCAGAATATTCCGAAGAAAATCCGGATGATGCCATATCCAAGGCAGCAGAGAGAATTGGAGTGGAGGAATCTGCCATTGACCCGATTATCCGTAATTGCGACTTGGAAGTATATCTTGGAGAAGAAGAAAAGAATGCCATTATTGAAAATGCTGCTCAGGCGTATCAGTATAATGTTATCAAACAGGAGCTTGATATAGAAAATTATATTGACACTTCTTACCTTGAGGCAGCAGGCCTGACGAAGTAGGAGAAGATATGAAAGAGACGAATCGATTTTATCAGTTACAATCTGTAATCATAGCGGCGATAATACCAATTCTCATTCTCGTTTATTGGAAGATTGCAAGTGATACAGGAATTATAAACCAGAATATTTTTGCGAGTCCGAAAAGTGTAATTAGTATTTTGAAAGAAATGCTTGAGAATGGGAAATATGAAAAAAATGTCCTTGCCAGTTTGCAGCGTGTGGCAGAGGGGTATCTGATTGGAGCAGTACTCGGCTTTCTGCTCGGAACATTTATCGGCTTATACAAAAATGTAAACAGAGCCTTTGTGGCTGTTATCGGTATTTTGCGGCCGATTCCGCCAATTGCCCTGATTCCGTTTTTTATCCTTTGGCTGGGAATCGGTGAGACGGCAAAGATTACCGTTATCGCCATTGGAAGTTTTTGGCCGGTTCTTCTGAATACTATGCAGGGGATTCAGGAGGCAGACAAAAAACTTCTTGAGGTCGCTGATGTGTTTGGAAAGAGCAAACTCACCATGTTTGTCAAAATTGTACTTCCTTCGGCGGTTCCGGCTATTTTTACCGGACTTCGGCTTGGAATCAGTCAGGCGTGGACTTGTGTGGTGACAGCGGAAATGATAGCGGCTTCGGCAGGTGTTGGTTTTATGATTCAGTATGCAAGAGAACTCTCGCAGCCGGATTTGCTTTTTCTGGGAATTATAACAATTGGCGTGATTGGCGTAGTCATTGATTTGCTTATGCTGTTTTTGCAGAAGAAAATCGTGTATTGGAAAGTGAAGTCATAAGGAGAGGCATATGGGACTGGAAATAAAAAATATAAGACAGGAATTTATCATTGATAATAAAAAAATTGAAGTTCTAAAAGATATCGAGCTTGATATTGCGGACGGGGAAATTATCTGTCTTGTGGGACCAAGCGGATGTGGAAAAAGTACGCTTTTGAAAATCATCACAGGTCTTAGTCAGGCGACTGACGGAGAAATACGGTTAGATGGGAAAAAATTAACGAAACCTTCAGCGAAGGAAATCGGTATGATTTTTCAGGAATCCCGCTTATTTCCATGGAGTACGGTTGAAAAGAATATCGAATTCGGAATTACGGAAAAACTGAGTAAGGAAGAAAAGAAAAAGCAGATTGAAGAGCATATTGCTTTAGTCGGATTAAATGGTTTCGAAAAGGCACTGCCCGGACAGCTCTCCGGCGGTATGCAGCAAAGGGTGAGCATAGCGAGAAGTCTCATTAACCGTCCGAGGGTGTTGCTTCTTGATGAACCGTTTGGGGCATTGGACGCCTTTACGAAAATAACAATGCAGCAGGAACTCCTTCGCATTTGGGAGCAGGAGAAAATGACGCTCATTGTTGTAACCCATGATATTGACGAGGCGGTATATCTGGCTGACAGAGTAGTTGTAATGTCGGATAAACCGGGAGTTGTCAAAAAGATAATTCCGATAAAAATGGGACGGGAGAGAGACAGAGCGAGTGATGATTTTGCCTATTTCCGAAAAGCAATATTCAGACAGTTTTATGAGAGCAAGTTACCGGAAGTGGAGTACAGCATATAAAGAAAGAAGGACTTTGTTATGGACGATACAAATTGGAAAGAACAGGAGCTGAGTTTGGAGGAGGTAATCCGGAAATATCCGGATATTCCGCCGATTTTAATTTTGAAAATTGACGTACAAAGGAGAGGCGTTGTATATACTGACTCCGCACTGGCAAAATTAGATCCGAAAATACACCAGACAAATCTGGGAGGAGATGTAGCAGGACTTCGGGTAGGTGCGAAGATGGCGCCGGAAAGCCTGCTCCTGAAGGACGGTTCGCTGCTTATTTTGAGTTATGATTTTGATGAGCAAAAACCAAAGAGAGAGCCATATATTGTCGATGTCATTGATGACCATATATATTTGACCGACGAGGGAAAGGTTTTAGAGGAGGTGTGGTACTGGGAAAAGCCGGACTTCTTTGACAAAAAAACTTCTGGCGGGCAGCCGATGTCAAACTATGTTACGGCACGTCCGCAAAGACTGGATGTTTCATTCAGTAAATATTGTCATTTCTGGGATAATCCCGGAGAAGGATGTAAATATTGCTGCTGGACGCCGAACTTTAAGAAAAGCGGCTGTACGGAGGCACGAAATAATGTGAAATATGTTGGCGAGGCAATAAAAGAGGCGTTGAAACAGGAGGGCAGATTTTCCAGTGTGCTGCTGACAGGCGGCTCGGTCTTGGGCGGTGATGAGATACTGGATGAGGAATTGGACGGTTATATCGAATTATTGCAGGAAATCGGTAAATATTTTAAACCCGGCAGATTCCCAAGTCAGTTAATCTCCTCGGCTTTTAATGAACGGCAGCTAGAACGGCTTTACAATGAAACGGGACTTATGACATACACGACAGATATTGAGGTGCTTAATAAAGAAAAATTTGAGTGGATATGCCCCGGAAAGGCAAAACGTATCGGCTATGATGAGTGGAAACGAAGACTTTATGCATCGGTGGACGTATTTGGATATGGAAATGTTTCCTCCGGTGTGGTGCTTGGTACGGAGCTGGCACAGCCGAATGGATTTTCAAATGAAGAAGAGTCATATAAAAATATCATAGAAGAGGCGGAGGAAATTATTTCTCATGGAATTGCCCTTGCAGCAAATGTGTGGCGGGCTGCTCCGGGTTCCATGTTCCAGAACCAGAATACGCCATCTCTTGATTATTACATTCGGTGCTATCGGGAATTTGACCGACTGGCACATCATTACGGCGTGAATCCATATATGGATGATTTTCGAAGGTGCGGGGCTCATCCGGGACAGGATTTACTTCGAATTTAGAACAGGGGGAACGAGGATTATGATAGATAAAGAATTGGCTCTTATAATTAACAAGCCGTCTACGCTCAAGGCGATTGGAACGGTTAGCAAAAACGGAGTGCCGCATGTCGTTTATAAAGGAAGTATTCATGTAAATGATGAGGGAAACATTGTTCTGTATGAGTTACTGGAAAGTTCTCGGAACGGACAGAACCTTGTATACAGCATTTGGTTTGATAAAAAAGTTGTAATCAGCATTTTGGATGAAGAAAAAAACAGTTATGAAATATTAGGTCATCCGGCAAGATGTATCACCTGCGGAAAAGAATTTGAAGAGGTTTATAAGAAACTGAGAAAAGAGAGGGGTGATATCGATTTGGCTGCCATTTGGGTGATTGAGCCGGATGAGGTACAAAATGAGTCATTTCCGGTGAGAAAAAAGGAAGAAGAAACAGAGTATCCGATTATTTGTCATCTGGACAGATTGAGGGCATAAAGTTTGCAGATTGCGGAAAGGCGTGAGTTTAATATGGCAGGACAGCTTTTTGATTTGACCGGCAGGATTGCACTTGTGACAGGAACAAGTGCCGGACTGGGAGAAAGCATGGCAATCGGTTTAGCGCAGGCTGGTGCGAGTGTCGTGGGCGTCAGCCGGAGAGACAGCGTCAGAGCCAGAGAAGAAATAGAAAAGGCTGGCGGCAGTTTTACACAGGTGATTGCAGATGTCTCAGATATTTCAAAACATTCAGAAATCGTAGCGGAGGTGGTGAAGAAATATGGTCGGATTGATATTTTGGTCAACAATGCCGGGACTACCAGAAGAGCGAAGGCAGAGGATTTTTTGCCGGAGGACTGGGACACCGTCATTGCACTGAATGAGAGAGCACCTTATTTTCTCAGTCAGGCGGTGGCGAAGGAATTGATTCGGGAAAAACATGGTGGTAAAATCATTAATGTTTGTTCGATAAGAACGTTCGAAGGCGGCAATGGTGTCAGTGCATACACAGCAAGTAAAACGGCATTGGCGGGAATTACCAGAGCCCTTGCTACGGAATGGGCAAAATACGAGATTCAGGTAAATGCCATTGCACCCGGATTTTTTGAAACGGAAATATCCGAAGTGCTGCGAGCTGACACAAAGCGAAATGCAGAAATCATAAGCAGCATACCGGCAGGAAGATGGGGAAAGCCGGAAGAACTGAGTGGCACGATAGTCTACCTTGCCTCCAGAGCATCGGACTATGTAAATGGTCATGTGCTTGTGGTGGACGGTGGATATATGGCGTAGTTATAAAAATTTAAATTTAAAAATATAAAAGAAAAGAGGAATAAGACATGGGTAAATTATTTACATCAGAATCAGTAACAGAGGGACATCCGGACAAAATTGCAGACCAGATTTCGGACGCAATTTTGGATGCACTCCTTGAACAGGACCCTTATTCAAGGGTTGCAGCAGAGACAACGGTTGCTACAGGACTTGCGCTTGTTGTCGGAGAAATTAGTACAAAAGCATATGTAGACATTGCAAAGGTTGCAAAAGATACCATCCGGGAAATCGGATATGTAAATAACGTAGACGGATACAATGCGGATTCCATTGCTGTACTCACATCCATTGATGAGCAGTCGGCGGATATTGCACTTGGCGTTGATAAGGCGTTTGAGTCAAAGCAGGAGGGGGCTACCGAGGATTTTGGAACGGGAGCCGGAGACCAAGGTATCATATTTGGTTATGCTACGGACGAGACACCGGAGTATTTACCGCCGGCAATCTCCTTTGCCCACAGGCTTACCAGACAGCTCACCAAGGTCAGAAAGGACGGCACCCTTCCTTATCTCAGACCGGATGGAAAATCACAGGTAACGGTGGAATTTGGAGAAGACGGAAAAACCGTAAAGAGAGTGCATACGATTGTTATTTCTACGCAGCATGCAGAAGATGTAACGCTTGAGCAGATTCGCAAGGATATTATCGAACATGTTATCAAAGCGGTGATTCCTGCTGAATTTTTAGATGAAGATACGATTTACTATGTAAATCCAACCGGGCGTTTTGTCATTGGAGGACCTCAGGGAGACGCCGGACTTACGGGACGCAAAATTATTGTCGATACTTACGGCGGAACCGGACGTCATGGCGGCGGTGCCTTCTCTGGAAAAGATCCGACAAAGGTGGACCGTTCGGCAGCTTATGCGGCACGATGGGTAGCAAAGAATCTTGTCGCTGCCGGAGTGGCAAAGAAGGTAGAGGTTGAACTCGCTTACGCAATCGGTGTGGCAAGACCGGTTTCCATAGCAGTAGATACCTTTGGAACCGGAACTCTGGAAGATGAGAAGATTGTCGAAATTATCAATAAAGTATTTGATTTAAGACCGGCAGCCATTATTGATGCCCTTGATTTACGCAGACCAATCTATAAGCAGACGGCGGCTTACGGACATTTCGGAAGAACCGATGTGGACCTTCCTTGGGAACATTTGGATAAAGTAGATGAGATAAAACAGAATATATAATGCAATTCAGATGGTGTGTTTGTTAGATTTGTTTTTCTATGGCGGGGCTGACTTTACTCATGCTGGGGGGAGTTCCTCTGTTTGAGGGTTACAATTCGAGAGTTACAAGACGTATATAGAGCTTTGAACGTGCTGGCACGTCAGTCGCTCTGTATACACTTGTAACCCTCTGAACAGTAACAGCTTGAAAAGTTATGTTTGAAAAAAGTATAAAAAGTTGTTGACAAAGCGCAGATGGTTTGATATGATGTCATTCGTTGACATAAAAAACGAAGAAATGACAAAGTCAAAAAAAGTTTTAAAAAAGTGTTGACAAGCAGAAAGAAATCTGATAAGATAAATCTTGCTGACACAGTAAAGAAAACAAACTGCAAAGGCAGGAAAAACAACGGATTTTCGGTGAGAAAATCAAAAAGGAACCTTGATAATTGAACAGTGAAACAACCTTGAAAATTCATTAAATAAATAATGGATTCGGTTTTTTTAAACCAACCCGATTCAATTCTAATGTGAAAAAAATATTTTTTCACATTGTTGTAAAAAAGTAATCAAAAGGATAAGATGTGACTTTAACAGTCACAGCGCGAGCATTTGTTCT
>CAZFHT010000009.1:0-30197 GCA_964518785.1 uncultured Eubacterium sp. | reverse complement strand
AACCTTTTGCTTTCAAAAGCTCTGCCATCAACACAGCACCGCCTGCTGCACCTCTCACCGTATTGTGGGAAAGTCCTACAAACTTCCAGTCAAAGTAAGAGTCCTCACGCAAACGTCCAATGCTGACGCCGAAACCATTTTCATAATTTACATCCAGTGAAACCTGTGGACGGTTATCGTCTTCTAAATACTGAATAAATTGTTTTGGTGCATTTGGCAGTCCAAGTTCCTGCGGCTCTCCCTTAAACTCAACCAACGCCTGAATCAATTCCTCCTTCGTCGGTTTCTGCTTAAAGTTTACAAATACTGCTGCGGTGTGTCCGTCCAGTACCGGAACACGAATACACTGACTGGTAATCAGCGGAGTTTCTGCCTTTACAATCTGTCCATTCTCTACCCTGCCCCAGATACGAAGCGGCTCCTGCTCGCTTTTTTCCTCTTCACCACCGATATATGGAATAATATTATGTTCCATCTCCGGCCAGTCCTTGAAGGTCTTGCCCGCACCGGAAATCGCCTGATAAGTAGTGGCAACTACAACTGTCGGCTCAAATTTTCTCCATGCCGTCAATGCCGGTGCATAACTCTGAATCGAGCAATTCGGCTTAACACAGATAAATCCTCTTGTCGTGCCAAGACGTTTTTTCTGACTTTCAATTACCTCCAAATGCTCCGGGTTTACCTCCGGCACAATCATCGGTACATCCGGTGTCCATCTATGGGCGCTGTTGTTCGATACAACCGGAATTTCTGCTTTCGCATAATCTTCCTCGATTTTCTTGATTTCTTCCTTTGTCATATCTACAGCACTGAATACAAAATCCACTTCACTGCTCACAGCAGCAATATCATTTACATTCTTCACTACAATGTTCTTCACAGCCTCCGGCATCGGTGTCTGCATTTTCCAGCGTCCCCCTACTGCCTCCTCATAGGTCTTCCCGGCACTTCTTGGGCTGGCCGCAATCGTCACAACCTCAAACCATGGGTGATTCTCCAACAAGGAGATAAATCTCTGTCCTACCATACCTGTACCGCCAAGGATACCTACTCGCAATTTGTCGCTCATTTGTCTAATCCTCCAATAGAGTAAATTTCATAGTTGTCTCTATGATACAACACTTTACTCTTTTTTTCAACAAAAGATTGCGTGACTGAGACGTGATGAGGAGTGATAACCGCCATTATTTTGCAAAACATACCACACCAGAGCATTGTTTTTATTCATCACCCCACCTTCACCTTGATTTTTTTGCTGTTTCCATTGCATTTAACTGTTATATACGTTCTCCCTGATTGTAAAACAGTTAATTTCCCATTTTTTGAAACTTTTGCAATCTTGTCATTTGCGGATTGATAGCGAACTTTTCCGGCAGGCAATGACGTTGTGTTAAGTTTATACCTTTTTCCAATCCGAAGGTTAACACATTTTGTACCCACTTTCTTTTTACCAAGTTTGACAATAATTCTCGCTTTCTTTACAACCACTTTAATTTTCGTTACCTGCCCTCCAACAGTGGCACTTACATAGGCAGTTCCTGCTCTCTTTGCTTTAACTTTGCCGGCAGAAGACACAGATACAATTTTTGCATTTGATGTAGACCACTTAACAGAAGATTCCGTCCCCGTAACAACTGCTGTAAGTTGTGCCGACCTGCATTTCTTTGTATACAGCGTAATATTTGATTTTATTACTTTTGTAACCTTTTTCGGTTCCGTATTTTTTACCGGAACTTTGTATGTTGCTTTTATCTTTACATTTATCCCGACATTCGGTGATGCGGACATTATTGAATTCACATCTGTATTTTTTTGAGTTGTAAAATTATCAGGCACATCGTCATTTTTATTTTCATTTAATTCAGTATCACCTGTCGATTTATCATTTTCACTATACTCGTGATATTCCCATACTCCATCACCTGTATATTTCGGTGAAATGTAATCAATATAGTCATCATCATCATAACTATAATCCACTATTTCAAAGTCTCCGCCTGCCGAATTGTCATCAGTATCCCGAAAAGCCACCCGGCGAATCGTCTTTTTCTTGGACTGCTCAGCCGATACTGTATTTTCATAATACAACGCACACTGTGTATCTGTCCCATCGTTTCCAGACACACCAAGCATATCCACATATCCAGAAACAACAGGAAGTTTAGTGTCGTTATCAAAAACCTCACCGTCTGCATCTATTACGCTCTGGTTACACATTAATACAACGGACAGTCCTTTATTGTTCAGTTTTTTTCTCCACTCGGCATCAAACTTGTCTATAGTGACAGCACCCTCCACTGGGTCCTTCACACTACCACATCGAATAAGATAAGAACAATGAGAAGGTATCGTTCCTGTCAAATTTAATTTACTCCATTCAGTAGAATCATCACCCTCTTTGCTAGAGCGATACTGAACAGACCAAGACGATAAATCTATATCCTTATCTGTCGGGTTATATAACTCGATAAAGCTGTGCGATGCATAGCTCTCTTTCTTCGAACCGCCGTATACCTGATTAATCACCACATGAGGAACGGAAACATCATAAGTAAGGACATTTCCATCATAGCTATACGGAACACCTTCCATGTAATCATCCGTTTGAATAACAGTTACAAAGTTCGTATACGTAGTTTCGCCAGAATTATCCTTACCGATAATTGATATAACATTTCTTCCATAGGATTCCTCTGTTAAATCCTTATCATCAATGATAATGCTTGTTTCCAAGTCAGTCAGTTGAATCGAACTGTTTTTTATACCATTGACATATACATTTATATATTTCGTCAAATCATCATTAACCGTCACCGTCATTTCTAAATCCAAATTCTTGCTAATCAAACCATCAGCCTGTAAATGTTCCGAATAGGTATCTTCTCCAGCATTTTCCAGTTCAATCACAATCTTATCTTCAGATTTTGTATATGGATTTGTACTTGCAGTCAAACACATACTCACAACAGAAGACGATTCTGTGGCAAATTGTTTATCCAGCCAATCGATACGTTCCGATAAATATTGTTTAAAAATTTCACAGTCCTTCTGGTATCCTCTTCTCGAAGAATAAGCCTCCGTAGTTATCGGATATTGTTTATCCATCGCCACTCCGGCTTCGTAAAGAGAATCATAATACTTTTCCAAAATCCCATCAGACTTTATTATTTTTTCCAATTCTCCCCTTATATTCCAATACTTTTCTGCTGCTTTTTCACAAAAGTAGGGATCATCAATAAAATCTCGCCAAAGCGTTCCCTCGGATACTTTCCATCCTGCAGCATCTGTACCTACAGCACAGGAACCGCACCCCCAATCAAAATCCCAAACCGGACCAAAGAACAATTTATTTCCCACATCTTTATAGCTGTAACGACTTTTATAAACAGCATCGTTATTCCCCATAATTTCCATTGTCAGCCAATAAGAAACCATAGAATCAAAGTCAGCTAATTCCGAATAGTGTTGATTATCCGAATTATATCCATCTTCTGATATTAGAGCATTTTCAAAAGACTGCCAATAATCTTGCACATATTGCAGCATCGTTGCATTTGTAACCAGATATTCCGGGGCACTCAGCATTACTTTAGTACCATTTTCTGTCGTGAACTTTGATACCTCATCGTATTCATACGACATTTCAAACAAATACCCCCCCGAAAAATCAAATGCGGTGGTGTCATAATAGTCCGATATATTATAGGTTACATTATTGTATGTAAATACACCAGATGTAATCCATTCCAAATCTGATATTAAAATATTTTCCACCGTATCTCTATCTGTGGTCGTCAACGTATCTTTTTTAGCTTTATAAAATTCTTCTGCAATTTCTTTCGCTGTATTTTCCCAGTCATATATATCAATCCTGCAATCCCCTATCCTGATTTGCTCTGCCAAAAGATAGCAGCCGGTATACTCATCATTTAAAATAACATCTACCCATGTCATGTTTTGATATGACAAACCAAGTTTTTTTGCAATATACTGACCTGTATAATTTCTCATCATACTCTGGTCCAAATAATTTGAAAGTAAAACCCAATTCTTATTTTTCCCAAAACCAAACAAATCCGTACTCGTGTTAAGTTTTATTTTATACGGTTTTTGAGGATACTGCCACCAACTGGTGTTACCCCTTCCCTTTATTTTTATACCTCCATTGTACTGCTCATTATACTGTTGATTTCCCTGTATCGTCATAGTTCCGTCTTTATACTCAGTTTTGCTTGTGATATCCTCTCCATCCTTTGTATTAATATACACTACCGGAAGTTTACTATAATATAAAAGGTCTTCGCAGATTACCGTATCTTCCTTCTTCACTTCCACTTTAATCCAATGTTCTGCATCATCAATATCTAAAACATAGGATTTCTCACTACTAACAAGATTTTCATCTACATACCAATTGTATTCAATGTCCGTTTCTTGTTGTAATTCCTGACTACCCTCTACATAAAACTGAACACCATCCGATTCATACTCTTTCACTATATGGCACACCAGTTCATCAGCCTTAACCTGTGTATTATTGCACAATAATATGACACATATAAATGTAATAACTATGCTAATCCCTATAAAACTCTTTTTCATCTCCGATATCATCCTTCTTTTAAATTTAAATACGAACTCAAATATTGTACCATGATATCATTATAAATTCAATTTTGTTCCATATTTTTCCCCCTCGTATAATATTGTTTTTCCTGCTTACAAATTTATTATACGAAGGGGATCTGAATGGTCAACGATATTATTTTGCCAGCATCATCATGATTTCATTACTGCGCCGGATAAATTCTGTCATTTTATCTGCCTCTAACGGCTGATGGCTGATCAGTGCCAAATCATACAACTGCTTACAGAACAAATCGGTCTTATCTCCGTCCTTATTTTCCAGAACGTACTGTACCAGAGCATTGTTTTCATTCAGCACCAATGTCTGTCCGTAGTCGGACATATCCATGCCGCCCATGCCATTAGCGGAATACATTTTCATCATATCCTGCATTCTTCTTGCGTCTTCGGAAAGCGTAATCATGGAAGAAACATTTTCATTTTTCAGTCTTTCAACTTTGACCTCCAGATTTTCCTTGCCGGTAGCTTTCTTAAAGAGTTCTTTCAGCGTCTCGGTTTCTTCTTTCAGTTTTTCCTCATCGCCGTCCTCTTTGAAGTCACCAGTGAGGTCTGCGTCGATACGCTGGAATTTCACTCCGGCGTCTCCCGCCTCAAGAGAAGAAACAAACGGCTGGTCAATGTTGTGAAGAAGGACAACCGCATTCATCTCCTGCTCTCGGAACATCTTAATATACTGGCTCTGCTGTTGAAGGTCTGTCACGTAGTAAACCGTCTTCTTCGGCGGCTCTGTCTCCTGCGGTGCTGCCTCTTCTTCTCCCTCCTCTACGACTTCTGCCTCAACCTCCGGCTCCGGCAGTGTCTCCAGATATTCGGAAAGTGTGCTGTATTTATCGTCCAAATCTTTAAAGAGAATGTAGTCCGTAATCTTCTCTTTGAATTTTTCATCCTTCAGGCAGCCAAATTTGATAAATGGGCTGATATCATCCCAGTACTTTTCATAGCTTTCCCGGTCTGTCTTGCACATGCCACTCAGCTTGTCCGCAACCTTTTTCGTGATATAATCAGAAATTTTCTTAACAAAACCGTCATTCTGCAAAGCGCTTCGGCTGACGTTCAACGGCAAGTCCGGACAATCGATAACTCCCTTCAGCAAAAGAAGGAATTCAGGATTTACTTCCTTGATATTGTCCGCGATGAACACCTGATTGTTGTACAGCTTAATCGTACCCTCTACATTTTCGTACTCCAGATTTACTTTCGGGAAGTACAAAATGCCCTTCAAATTAAATGGATAATCCATATTCAGATGAATCCAGAACAGCGGCTCCCTATAATCGTTAAACACCTTGCGGTAGAAGTCCTTGTACTCTTCCTCTGTACATTCATTTGGATGTTTGTTCCAAAGAGGGTTCGTGTCGCTGACCGATACCGGGCGTTTCAAAATCTTCGTTTTCTTTACCGGTTCCTTCTTCTCGCCCTCTTCGCCTTCCTTACCTTCTTCGCTTTCCTTTGGCTCCTCAACGATTTCCTCAATTACCATATCTTTTTCTGTCACTTCTTCACTCGGAATCGTCTCGTACTCCGGCTCAGCATTTGCCTTTGTAAGGAAAATTTCCACCGGCATGAAGGAGCAGTATTTCTCCAGCACTTCTCTCACTCGGTACTCGTTGGCAAATTCATAGCTGTCTTCATTCAGATGAAGAATAATCTGCGTACCAACCGTATCTTTATCCGATGCTCCCATCTCAAAAGTCAAACCGCCGTCAGACTCCCAGTGTACTGCCTCCGCACCTTCTTTATAAGAAAGCGTGTTAATCTCTGCGGAATCAGAAACCATAAATACGGAATAAAAGCCCAATCCGAAATGACCGATAATCTGCTCGTCATTTGCTTTGTCTTTGTATTTTTCCAAGAAATCTGCTGCCCCGGAAAAAGCAATCTGATTGATGTATTCTTTTACTTCGTCAGCCGTCATGCCAAGTCCATTATCCGTAAAGGTAATGGTTTTCTCCTCCGGATTCACCTCTACGGAGATTTTTGCCTCATAATCGTCTGCCAGCTCGGTCTCGCCAATCAGCGATAATTTTTTCAATTTTGTGATGGCGTCACACGCATTGCTGACTACCTCACGAATAAAAATGTCGTGGTCTGAGTACAGCCATTTCTTAATAATCGGAAATATATTCTCGGAATTGATTGCTAAATTTCCCTGTTCACTTGTCATATTGATTACCTCCTAAATGTATTCTTGATAATAATGTCAATGTCAAAAGCCTTTTTGTGCAGAGCAACGACTTATAAAGCTTTTAACCTTGACATCATAATAATACGACAAAACCTCAATGTCAAGAAAAAATTAGCACTCATTTAAAATGAGTGCTAATAATATTGCTATTCAGGGTGAAAAGTAACCTTTGTTATGAATTTTTCGCAGTAATCATCCCATTCCTGCTGCTTTTGTTTATCTAGAGAAAACTCTTTCTGCATATATCCGGTATACACCTTCAGTCCCTCTCTTTCGTATTCCACCCGCAGAGAGCCAACGTCTCCATTCGCCATATAATGGCAGAAATCCAATCTCATTTTCTCCGGCGTTTTTTTCCCTTTTATCAACTGGTACAGCACCGGTTTCAACTCGTGCCATGTAACCTGTCCCGTCGAATCCTCCGGTTTTTCCCCGGTATCATACCAACTGTCATGACGCCTGCCGTCAATGTGGATGTCCACGAACGTGGTCACTTCGCAGTTTCCCACATGAAACTGGTCAAATAAGTCTCCCACCAGAAGTTTTGACATAAACATTTTTATATTTTCAATTTCTAAAACAATCATATCGTATAAATTTCTCTCCTCTGTAAATACTATTGTTGTTCCCATGTGCTGTAGAGCGATGCAGCCCATAGAGAAAAATATATATTCCACATCAGTAGAATGGAGGTAGAATAATGGGTGTTGACGAACAAACCTACAAAAATGTAGCCAGACATTGCAGTGCATATGCCGTAAAGAACTGTTGCTCCTGTAAGAACAGTACCGGTGATGCCGATGTATCCTGTACAACCTGCAAACACTTCACCAACGACAAACACTGCTCTTTGGACCTTTTTGACCCGATTGTAGAAAATCACAGCTTTTAAGAGTTCCGATTACTGTTTTGAGGTTCCGTCCTGCCAAAAATGTGCGGGCGGTTCCTCTGACAAAAAAAACAAATTTTCGTTTCACATTTTATCGTTATTTACTCCCTCCGGTACATACGCTCTCAAATACGGTAATGGACCGCGGTGCCATAACATAGCGGCCATCCGTAATTTCCTCCACTTTACTGTCTGCCGTATCAAGAATCACTTTCCATTGGCTGCCCTTCTCTACATCCGGCAGGAAAAATTCTTTTTTATCCCAATAAAAATTAAAGGCAAAATACAGACTCCGTCCACCAAAATAGCTACCGTAGTAGAGAATCGCCACCTCTCGGCTGTAATAAGAGAAATCGGCAACCCATGGCTCTCTCCCATGACAGGACACATCCGGCGCCCCCTTCCCGGAGAAGTCCATTCCGTTCAACTGCTTTTTCCCATGATACAAAGGATGTTTCTTTCGGAACGAAATTAACTGTCTTGCAAAATCAAAGGTATCCTGATTTTTCTCCAGAAGTCTCCAATCCAGCCACGTAGTCAGATTATCCTGACAATACGCATTATTATTTCCTTTTTGCGAATTGCCAAACTCATCCCCCGCCAAAAGCATCGGCACTGCCATTCCTAAAAACAACATGACAAGGGCATTTTTCTCCTGTTTTTTCCGGATTCTCAGAATCGGCTTTCTTCTTGTCATTCCCTCCACGCCACAGTTCCAACTGTAATTGTACTGGGTGCCGTCCATGTTACGCTCGCCGTTCGCCCCATTATGTTTCACATCATAGGAAATCAAATCCCGGAGAGTAAATCCGTTGTTCTGCGTGATGTAGTGAATCTGCCCGATACCGTTTCCCTGCTCCTTAAACCGCTGGTAAAAAGTACCCGCCTGCCCTTCATCACTTTTCAGATAACGTCTGGCGTCCACCATAAATCCGTCATTCATTTCAAAAAACATTTCTTTCCCCACATCCTCCGGACGTGAAGGCCAGTTGTTTCCAAACATTTTCACATGAGAAAGCACCGGTTCGTCCACCAGCCATGCCATATCAATGCAGTCCTGATTAATTCGGAATCCATCCACATGAAAATGCACCGCATAATAGCAAAGACAGTTGATGATAAACTGCGGTGATTTTCCCGAAAAATACATATCTAAAATCACATTCATGCCATTTTTGTGAAGAGCCTTGACCATCTGCTGAAATTCCACCGAAGGGCTGGTCTTCCCGCTGCAATACCCAGCTTTGGGCGCCAGATAAAAAGCGTCTCCCGTATAGCCCCAGTAATTGATTTTTCCGGTCGGACTGCCCTCATTGTCTCTCATGCACTCATCGAAATCGTACACCGGCAGAAGAAGTAACGTATTTACTCCTAATTTCTTTAAATACGGAATTTTCTCTTGTAACCCCAAAAAGGTTCCCGGTGCCTCCACGCCGGAGCTGCTGTGTTTTGTAAAGCCTCGAACATGACACTGGTACAAAATCATTTCGTCATTCGGTAACTTATGCCAGTTCTCCCCGGTCCAGTCAAATGAGTCCAGTACAAAACGGCTTCTGATTTTCCCTTTGCCTTTACCAAACACACTGCGTCCGGACACCTCTCTGGCAAAAGGATCGGTGTAATGCACACCATCCACCGCAAAATCATATTCTGCCCTTTTCAAATTTTCTTCTATGCCATCCCCGGACAAAATAACGGAAAAGATATCCGGCAGTCCCACATCTGTCATAGGGTACATTTTTATCTTTCTGGACTTTCCCCCATCATACAGGCACAACCGACATTTTTCTCCGCCCGGATGCCAAAAAGCAATCTGAATTCCACCAGAGGCTTGTATGGATACCCCCAATGGATACGCATTGCCCTTCTGAACTTTAATGCTGTCTAATATTGCCATGTGTTCATGCCCTCTCTCATCGTATTCTTCTCTCTATTATAGCGAAAGATTGCAAAACTAACAATAATTATTTCAAAAATCGGAAAAGGTCTTGCAAAATTAACGATTTTCTGTAAAATAAGATGGTGTATGATGTCAGGGGCAGGAGCCTTTTGACCTCATTATCATCGTGAAATCAAGTAATCGTATCAAAAATTGGAGGAAATTATGATTCAAGCAAGTAACGTTTCTTTAAGGTTCGGCAAAAAAGCACTCTTTGAAGAAGTCAACATAAAATTCACAGAAGGGAATTGTTACGGTATCATTGGTGCCAATGGTGCCGGGAAATCTACATTCTTAAAAATATTGTCCGGTGAATTAGAGCCTACTACCGGGGAAATCAGTATCGGAGCCGGACAGCGTTTGTCCGTACTCGAGCAGGACCACTTTAAATATGATGACCAGCTTGTTCTGGACACTGTTATCGCCGGGAACCAGCGTTTATATGACATTATGAAGGAAAAGGACGCCATCTATGCCAAAGAAGATTTTTCAGAGGAAGATGGCATGAAAGCCAGCGAATTAGAGGCTGAGTTTGCCACAATGAACGGCTGGGAGGCTGAATCTGACGCCGCCTCTTTGCTGAATGCTCTCGGCATTGAAACAGAAAATCACTACAAGGGCATGAGCGAGCTGCCGGACACTGACAAAGTGAAAGTATTGCTTGCCCGCGCACTCTTTGGCAATCCGGATATTCTTCTTCTGGATGAGCCGACAAACCATTTGGATTTGGATTCCATCCGCTGGCTGGAGGACTTTTTGATTGATTTTGAAAATACAATCATTGTTGTCTCCCATGACCGTTATTTTCTGAATAAGGTATGTACGCATACCGTTGACCTTGACTATGGTAAAATGCAGATTTATGCCGGAAATTACGATTTCTGGTATGAGTCCAGCCAGTTGATGATTAAGCAGATGAAAGAGGCAAACAAAAAGAAGGAAGAAAAAATCAAGGAATTGCAGGAATTTATCCAGCGATTCAGTGCCAATGCCTCAAAATCCAAGCAGGCAACCTCTCGGAAACGTGCTTTGGAAAAAATCGAACTGGATACCCTTCGTCCGTCCAGCCGGAAATATCCTTATGTGGACTTCAAGCCGGACCGGGAAATCGGTAATGAAGTTCTGACCGTAACCAATCTTTCCAAAACAATTGACGGAGAAAAAGTATTGGACAATATCTCATTTACCGTCGGACACGATGACAAAATTGCTTTTGTCGGTTCCTACGGCATTGCCGCCACAACACTGTTCCAAATTCTCTCCGGTGAGATGGAGCCGGACGAGGGCGATTACAAATGGGGGATTACCACCTCCAATTCCTATTTCCCAAAGGACAATACCGCCTACTTTGACAGCAATGACACAATTGTAGACTGGCTTATGCCATTCTCTCCGGAGAAGGATGCCACCTACGTTCGAGGATTTCTTGGCCGTATGCTGTTCAAGGGCGAGGACGGATTGAAAAAAGTGAACGTTCTTTCCGGTGGTGAAAAAGTTCGTGTCATGCTCTCAAAAATGATGATGCTTGGTGCCAACGTACTGATGTTAGACGAACCTACCAACCACCTTGACATGGAATCTATCACATCTGTAAATAATGGTTTGATTAAATTTCCGGGCGTCGTTCTCTTTACCTCACAGGACCACCAGTTTATCCAGACCATTGCCAACCGAATTATCGAAATCACGCCAAACGGCATGATTGACAAGGTTACCTCTTATGATGAATACCTTGACAGTGACGAAATGGCAAGAAAACGTCAGGCACTCAGCTAATGCCAAAACTTGACAATCCTTGCCGGTTATTATAAAATACCATTAAATTTTTGAAATTTTTCTATAAAGGAGTTGATTTTTTTTGGGGCCCAGTGACGCGGTAAATATAACGATTTTAGTTGTATTACTTTTTTTATCCGCTTTCTTTTCTTCTGCTGAGACAGCATTAACGACGGTAAATAAACTTCGTATGCGCTCTTTTGCCGAAGAAAACAAATCTGCCAAACGTGTATTAAAATTGATTGAGGTGCCGGACAAGATGTTAAGTGCCGTTTTGATTTGCAACAACATTGTGAATCTGTCCGCCTCCTCCATTACCACCTCCTATGCCTTTGACATTTGCCGGCGTATGGGACTGGCGGAAAAGACCAGCCTTGGTGCAGGAATCGCCACCGGAATTTTAACGGTATTGATTCTGATTTTCGGCGAAATCACACCGAAAAATATGGCGACAAGAAATGCTGAGAAACTGTCTTTGGTTTACTCCGGCGTTATCTTGTTTCTCACCAGGCTTTTTACGCCGGTTATCTATGTGGTAAATCAGATATCAAAGTTCTTTCTGATTCTAATGCGAATCGACCCGTCCCAAAAGGCTGTCAGCATTACGGAAGATGAGCTGCGAACGATTGTGGACGTGAGCCACGAGGAAGGTGTAATCGAAAGTGAAGAACGTCAAATGATTACTAACATCGTGGATTTTGGTGATTCACTTGCCAAAGATGTCATGATTCCCCGCATGGATATCGCCATGGTAGAGGCAAATATCACATATGACGAGTTGATGGCTGAATTTACGGAATATAAATACGCCCGTCTTCCTGTCTACGAGGAAACCATTGACAACATTGTCGGCATTATCAATTTGAAAGACTTTGTGTTTTACACTGGTAACAAAGAAAATCTTGATATACGAACTCTGATGCGGGAGGCTCACGTGACCTACGAGTACAAGAACGTGTCGGAGTTATTTATGGAAATGCGAAAAGATTCGATTCCTATGACGATTGTTCTTGACGAGTACGGTGCCTTGGCAGGCTTGATTACCATTGAAGACCTGATTGAGGAAATCGTTGGCGAACTCCGGGACGAGTACGATACCGATGAAGAGGATGATATTCAGCAAATATCGGAAACGGAATACCTTCTTCTTGGCTCCACCTCACTGGATGATATTGATGAATTGTTAAATCTTCCCTTGGAATCGGATGACTATGACTCCATCGCCGGTCACGTAATCAATCTTTTAGAACATTTCCCGGAGGTCGGTGAAACCGCCGAGGATGATTATGCTGTCTACACCGTACAAGAGGTAGAGGGCAACCGCATTGACAAAATTCACCTAACCTTAAAACCGGATTCGGAGGCGCTTTCGGACACCAATGAAGAATGAGCCGCCGGATAAAATCATAAGCACCACCGCTAATAATACAACATCACTGGAGCCGGTCTTTGGCTGCTTTGGTGTAGTACCGCCCTTTGGTACTTTTGTACTCAATTTAGTGGTTGGTGTTTTTTCTTTTTTCTTAATCACCAGCTTTTTGTCCGTCATGACAACCTTCTGTATCTCTCCGGTATCCTCCACCGTAAAGGATACATCCTCCGCTTTACTGTAGCTGGATGGTGCTTTGATTTCCCGAAACGTGTACGTCTCCCCGACTTTCAACATTCCATAAAGCTGTACCGGAAGATTTTTCTTTGTCGTAAAGGAATAAATCTCACTTCCCTTGCTGTCATAGACGCCGATTTTGGCACCAGTTAAAAGTTTCTTCGTATCAGACGCCAGTTTGCTGAATTCTACCTTTGTCGTATCATCATACATTGTCACAACCTGATTCTGCGTTACTTGAAAAGCAATGGAATCCGCTGTCACATAACCGTCTGCCGGACGAACTTCGGTCAGCACATATTTTTTATCCTTGAAAAGTCCTCGGATGTGAAGATTTCCTTTTTCATCCAGCTCTCCCTTCAAATTCTGATATCCTAATTTTTCTGCCTGCTCCGATATTTGTATAGAGTCCTTCTGACCGGATATCCACTGAATCACCATATTTCCATCGGAGTCATCCACACGAAGCTGACAACCCGGAACCTCCTCACCGCCTGCAACTGACTTTTTGTCGATTTCCACCGATGTCGGAGTGTCTTCTATCTCTCCATAGTAAGAAATCACTTCGGTGCTGTCGTCTTTGTACTCCAGATGCACCGATTGTTTTTCGCCGGAGCAGTAGTAACCATCCGGTGCGTCCAACTCCTGAATATAGTAGTCGCCGGAATTTAATTCCGACATAAGAGGTAAATCCAAATCAAAATCTGCCTTCCCATCTTTTTCTGTCCGGACAGTCCCAAGGAGAGCGTCTGCCTCCACGATTTTATCTCCGGACGAATTATAAATAGCGTCCTTCGTGTACAGACCAAACAGTGCATCAGAAACCCCGGCTCGGTCAACAGCGTCCACTTTTCCCAGTGATACTGCTGCCCTTGCCCTTTCATTTTTGACTGACAGTACACCATTCTCGTCCGTTTGACCAGAGGCGTCAATCACGTATTCGTTTTTATCATTCTCCCACTGAAAATCGACATTCCACTCTTGTTTGGACAGAATGTAGCCATAAATTGTTTTCTTCTCCACGACACGATATTTCCCCAGTGGCAAATGTACCGTAACCATACCATTTTCATCAACGGTGCTTTCGCAAATTCCACCACAGGTTTTTTCAAATTTAACTCCCTCTCCTGTCGTCAGCGTACCGACAAGCTCATCCTTTTCAAACCAGTTTGTCCCCTGATTATCCTGTGTCGGAATATCCTCCCTCGCATAAATTTCAAATTGGACACCATTGAGATAAGTCAATTCATAGGTAAAGACACCATTTTCAAAATTCTTTAATTGCTCACCAGTTTTTTTGACAGAAAGCTTTCCATACGTCTCCTGATTGATGTAATCCGCAGTCACGACCGTATAAGTTTTTCCGTTTACATCCGTCTCCGATGTATAATTGTTTTCATCACTGCTGATTTCCACTTCAATATAAGCGTTGGAAATGTGATAACCCTCTGCACCCTGCTTTTCATAAATGCGATATTTCCCGGATGACAGTGTACTTACAGTTAGAATCGTACCAGTGTCGTCCGTCTGAAAGGAATCCACCTTCTGCATACAATGTCCATCACTGTATTCCTGTGTCACGAGCGTTTCTTCCCCCGTTGATTGATTTACTTGGTAAATCTGATAGGTGGTTCCCGGCTTTAACACCGTTTTTTCCGTATTTCCGTCCTTTTTTACAACCCGTAAATAGGCTTTAAAAACCGGATTATTAAGGTTATAAAGATACGGCTCACTGCGGTTTGGAGTTTCGATTATTACATCAAAATCTGCCACTTTTTCCGTATCTTCTCCGCCCGTACTGACCTGATGTACGGTATATTCCCCATAGTACAGATTTTTTGTGCAGCCATATCCCTCTTCATTAGTAGTAATCGTATCTCTGGAATAATCATCTGCCTTATCATAACTTCCGGCAGATTTGAGATAAACCTGAAACTGTGCATTTTTTTCTATCGGTATTATTCCCGCACTTCCGTCTGACATATATTTACGCAGTGCGATTTTCCCAAGAATCGGCTGATTTTCTACCGTTATTGAGCTGCTGTCAGGGGTAAACTCTACCGAATAATTTTTCCCATCTGCGGTAATCGGAAACACCTCCGTACTTGCAAGATAACCATTTGGTGCCTCCACTTCCTTCAAATAATAAGTCGTCCCGCAGCGCATATAGTCCGTCTCGAATTTGCCGTCTTTGACAAAATAAGAATCCGCCTGCTTTTTCTTCCCTGTGGAATCAAAAACCGTAGCTGACTTTGTGCAGGCAGCGTCCTCGTAGAGCTGAAACACCGCCCCCTCTAAAGTTGCGTCGCCATGGGCTTTCTTATCTGAACTGTATCCGTCTTTTTTCTCCACTGTCACCGTAACTTTTTTATATTTATCGGTAACGGTAATCTTGTACGCCTTATCATAGTTTTCATACTGCCCGGACTGGGTATCCGGCCACTCTCCCGTCACTTCATCCTTAAACCAGCTATGCTCCCCATCCACGACAATTTCTTTTCCCTCTGCGTATTCAGAATCCACCAGAAGATTATCATTTCCCGTACAAATCTCCGTAATCTTGTAATGATTCTGAATTTTTTTCAACTGGTCATCTAAGTCATGAGATGCCAGACTCTCCGCACCATCCTTTGTCAGTGTGCTGTCATACAGATACCCCTCCTCGTCCAGCTTACTTTTTTCTTTCTTTTTGTCTGCATCCGTCATATTTTCCAAATCACTGTCAGAGTAATAATAATATTCCTTTGTCTGTAATTCGTAATTAAACCGGAAAGCAATCTTGCCGTCACTGTCCGTCTTGAGTGTCAATTCAAAATTGTCAGCATCCTCGTCCACATCACCGGATTCCGGATTCCCCATTCCATTTGCTTTGAAATAATATAATTCATCCAAATCCTCAGCACTGAGTTTAAATTCTACCCCCGGTACCGGAGCTCCATCCTCATCCACTTTATACAAAGTAATTCGCTGGCGGTAAACCTTCTCCCAACTGAGATGTTTCGGATTAAAGTCCTTGTTTTCAGACGCTACAATCTCCATCAACTCCTGCCGATGAGAACCGGAGCCGCTGTACTTCCAGATTTTCACACTGACGGTAAACGTCCCGGACTGCTTAAAAATCTCATCATAAAGGCTATCCACCGAAGTGCTGCTGTAATAACCGGTATTACTTTTCATTGTTTCAATGACAGCCTTTAACTTAGTCTCCGAGGTATCTCCCTCCTCTACGGACCACAATAACGCCTGACTGAAAACATACGCCTTATTGCTGCGTTTTTTCGTTTTATCGTACCAGTAGCCGATATACGCCCGCAGCTTATCTTTTCCACTGCTGTCCGAGGAATACGATGTATTCTCTGAATTGTACACATCTCCCCGATGGCAGGTGTAACCAAGAGTAAGGCAAAATACATCCTGCTCCCCGACCGATATTTTCCACCAGTTTCCCTTCTTCGTTTTTGTCCCCACTGTCAGTGTTCCCACTTCTCCCATGTTCTGAAGCGTGGCACTGGAGGAGTCTGCTTTTACTTCCTTCCCCTCCATCGGACACAAACCTGCTATCATTGACAAAATTAAAATAAACGATAATACTCTTTTTTTAATTTCACTCACTTACATTCTCCTCTCCGTCCGATACGACAGCTTTTATTTTCCGCCGCACCGAAATTCTTTTTTTCTGTTTATCCGGCAACTGGTACTCACCAATTGCCTCCACATCCATCACACCGCTTTCTTTATCCAGCTTATGAATACATATTGTCAAACTCATATCTGAGCCTGCTTTTTTAAGCATTGACTGTAAAAAAGCGGCGACCATTTCATTTCTGCTCTGGATTCCATAGCTGTTCTGTTCAAAAACCTCTGCCATAGTCTGATACATGGCAGTTCCCAACGCTGTCTGCAATTCCTCCTGACACCTTGCCTCCTCATTTATCGTCATATGTATCATTACACTCAAAAGTATCGAGCTGACACCGATTACCGATATGATTACTGTTCGCACATCCTCCTCCTATCTGGCATATCCATCAATCTGATAATGTCTGCTTGTCTGTATGATGGGGTAAACGTAAGTGAGTTTCAGAATCACCCTTGCATCAATGTCTTTTTCACTTCCATAAGTCTCTATCGTGAGTTCATAACCATTTCTTTCTGCATTTTCTCTGCATTGCCGGATAATCTCCTGACTAAACTGCTGTTCCTCCAACTGGCAGATTACACTATTGTAAAACTGCTTAGCACTGCTGTACTGTATATTTTGAGAAACGTACGTCACGCCAATCCACATAAATATCATCAAAAATGCAAACACCACAAAATGACTGATGATACCGGATATATTCACCCACTCACCTTCCCATCTACTAAAACAATAATCTTTTTACTCCTTGTCTTTCCGGATTTTTCACTTTTCACTGAAACATTCAGTATATACTCTCCCGGTTTGCTTGTATCCAGTTTTCCGGTCAGTACTGTGCCATCCTCTCCTTGAAAGGTGATGTTTTCGCTGATGTCCTCTCCAGTTTCCTCTTTTGCGACAGCCAGTTCCTTCAGCCACACGACATCACCCTGCTGAACTTTGCGGCACTGCGTATCCAGAATCGGTACCTCTTGTTCAAACGTGCCTCTCTGCCAGTCAGCACTCCCTCCGTCAGAGGCAACACCGTATTGAAGCCACTCATAATACAGCAGCCATCCAGCAAAGAATGTAACGATACATAACATCATAGTTCCCGCCATGCGCCGCCCGTACAAAACAAGAAAATTTCCCACATCAGCCTCCTATCCAGTGGTAAAGCATCTCAAAAACACCGATAATCAAACCACCGTAGATAATATAGGCTAACGTAACACCAAATTCCGAAATCTGATTTTGCAACTTTTTAACCTCCTTAATCTACTCAACCTCTCCCATTTTCTTCATACAGTAAAATATTTTCCCATCGTCATCATCAAAAGCACGAGCAAATCCAGAACAATCTTTACCCCGGCAGCTGCCATTGGTATCTGCCGCAAAAAAGAAAGCACTGCCTGTTTATCCTCCAGCCTTTTTCTCTCTGCCTGGTCCATAACAAGGTCGTTCTGCTGCAACAAAAAATAAATTTGCCGGGACGTCTGTTCATAGCCATTATTTTGAAAGGAATATAACCATTTCATTCCGCTTTTTACCTCCTCTAACTCGTACTCCTCAAAAAACTGCCGATAGGGTTCCAGTGAGGAGGGATTCTCGTACAAATTCACAAGAAACTGTTCTACCTCTTTTCGAAAGAAAACGCTGACGTATTCTTTCGAGGACTGAACCGCCTGAAATACATTGTCCTGCTGCAAAAACAAGGTAACGGACATAATCCAATAAGGAAACTCCCTTCGGATTTCCTCCTGCCCCACCCTTTTCGCAAAATAAAAAGAAATTTTTCCTTTCTTTTCCTTTCCTAATGCGTAATTTTTTTCCATTTGTTTCTTTCTTTTCTCTGTCATTGGCTCTGCGGAATCCAACCATTTCCCTGTCAGGCAGGCAGACAATACCGGAATCAAAATCAGAAACAGTATGATGACTGCCGTTGACGCCACCTGATAATAGGCGGATTGAACCAATATGCTCCGCAGATTCCATGGAACAAGAAGGCAGGATAACCAGCACAGACCGACGGACATTAACATAGAAAAATAACACTCCCTCTGTAATGTTTTCTTTTTCTCCTGATAGAGAGCCATTCTCTCTTTCCACCGCTGCATATTTCTCAGTAAAATGTCAACGGCATCATTCACATCTCCGCCCATCTGGTCTGCCCGGAGGATATACCGGTGTATCATCCTCATTCGGCGGCTTGGATAATTCTTCTGTATTTTCCCCAGAGCAGCCTCCTGAATACTCTCCCGCACTCCTTCTCCTGTTTGCAATATAGAAAACGCCTGTCCCACAATTTTTTTCATATCGGAGCTATCCGGGTAAATGGACTGGCAATCCTGTAATGCCGCCCCGATCATGGACGTCCTTTTGTAAGAACATAAAAATTGCTCCATATAGGCAACAACATCCCAATAGTCCTCTTCATTCTTTTTTGAACGCTTTCCATACCGATATACAACCGGCAGAAGAAGGAGTCCGGTCCCAGCGGAAACAATCATTTCCATCGTATTCAGACAAAACAGCCGGGAGGCAAAAATCACAATACCCTCCAGAAGAACCGCACCTAACATTATTTTTTTCATCCCGCCACTCCCATTGGATTCAAAATGCCGGCGGCTGAGAATTTTCTTTTTACATTAACCGGTAATTCCCGATTCGTCAGCTTTCCATCCTCCACCAGCATGACCACTTCATTTATGGTTTCTTTCCACTCTCTCCCATAACGGTCAAACACACCTACCTGCTCAATTTTCCTGCAGATTTTCCCCTCTGTATTTACCGAGCTTTTCACTAAAATGCCAATATCAATAAAACGATACGTGTCATTTTCAATACGTGATAAATCCTCCTGACCTCCTGCCATATTCTTCATCCGCTGCGGAATGTTTCTCACATCATCCGTATGAACGGTGGTCAGCCCCGTCGTCCCGGTGCTTAATGACTCCAAAAGATAACGCACCTCCTTCGAGCGTACCTCCGACAGAATAATCCACTTTGGCAGCTGCCGAAGACTGGCTTTAATCGCCTCTGAATAGGAAAAATTTTCTGCTACTTTCATTTCCACACAATCTTTGTTCGGATTGATACTCTGATAATGAATTTCAAGTACATCCTCTATGGTAATCACCCTCTCGGCAGCCGGTATAAATTTGGTGAGAAACTTTAATAATTCCGTCTTCCCTGCCCCCGGCAAACCACATATGGCAACCGTACAGTGAGCTGCAATACAGTTGATGAGAAAATGACAGATTTCTTCGCTGCAATACCCGCTTCGTATCATCTCATTTTTTTCCAGTCGTCGGACTGCCGGAATTTTTCTTATGGAAATCGTCGTGCCGGAGTGAGCAATACAAGGATGTACAATACTGATTCGAAGTTCCTCCGTCTCAGCCTCCAGCACCGGACTCATGCGGTTAAAGGGAACATTTGTAATATTTGACACAAGTAAAACAAAACGGTCTACAAATGCCTCCGGCAGCATATCCGGCGCCATGTATCTTCCCTTTTCCAAATCGTCAATCCATAGCTGTCTTCCGTTCCAGTTAATATCGGTCACTGTTTCCTCCACAATATAAGGATATAAAATGCCATAGTCCTGTCTTTTGAGCATATATTTTTTCTGAAAATCATTTGCTTTCTCCAACCAATCCCCCCTGTCTGCACATTTGAAAAAGCGATAAAAATGTCTGATTTGTCTTCTGCGAAAAAGGGTTATTCGTTCCCGCCATATATTCCTTTGCCGCTGAAATATCCGATGTGCTGAAACACCAGATTTCTTCCCCTCGTTCTTCTTCTGTGTCCTCCACCGGACAGAATGTAATATAAGTCGCAGGTTCATCCGACACCGTATCCAAAACCCGGTCTTCCACAACCGTTATCGGAATTTCGGCTGATGTGTCTCCGGTCAAAGATAATTTCACCAGATAGGAACCCGTCTGATTCGACAGCAGTCCGTTCCAATCCCAGCGGTATTCTACCTTCTTCTCCGAATAATCACCAAAATCAATCTGACATTTTTTTATCAGCTCCTCCTCCCATTTTTTTTCGTTATAGTCCTTTATCTCCCATTGAAAAAAGTATCTTTCTGCCACTTTCCGTATAACCGGACTTTTCTCTTTCCTCTTGGTATAAGCAGGGACAGACGTGGCGGCAGAAGTAGGGGCAGGCGTGGGAGAAACCGTTTTATACTTTTCTTTTTTGGGTGAAGGTTTGCTCGCAACAGTCGGTGTTGGTGTCACCGGATTGACGGTTTTGCTTTTCTTTTTCAGATATAAACCGCTTCCCTTCAACTGCAAAGTAAAGGAATTTTTCTTTTTTAATACAAATCCTTTTGTTCCGGATGTTTTCACAAGACAGATTCCCTCTTTGTACTTTTCAGGAATCAACGTAATGCTCTTTTCCCCGGAAAGTTTTCCTTTCACTGTAATCACTGCTCCAGTACACAAATATACGGAATCCACATCAGGCCCTCCACTCATCTGGCATATTCCACCCTCCAGATACAACTCCTGCCCTGTGTCTGCCTCATTGCTGCCAATGGTTCCACCCGTTATCTGCAACGATGAGGACACACCCCCATAAAAAGCACCCCCGGCTCCTCCGTATATTGTCCCTTTATGAACATAGCCAGTCGCCTTGTTTCCGGTAATTTTTCCACCTGAAATTTTTACCTTTCCCTGACTGTAAATAGCACCGCCCCTTCCGTCAAAGCCTTCGACTGCGCCGATTCCGACTGTCTGATTTTCTTGTATCGAACCTTGTTTTACAATCAGGCTGCCACCCTTCTCCACCCGAACTCCGGCACCTCCGGTAACATTCTGGTTTTCTTTGATTACGCCGCCATCCAGCACGAGTGTACCCTGTTTTTCTATCCGTACCGCACCCCCGCCGTCACTGTTCGTTTTGCCGCACTTATTATCACACAAGATAACATTTTCTTTTATCGCTGCACTGCCCTCCTGAATATCCAGCAGCCGCCCATAAAGGCCGGACTGTGCATACTGAGAGCTGCCGCTGCCGGAAATTGTAACGTTCTCCAGCACCAGCTCCCCCTTCTCCACTGACAACAATGTCCCTCCAAAGGCATCTTTTTCCTGACAAAACCGCCGCAGGCGGTGACCGTCACCATACAAATGTTTTTTCCCCTGAACTGAAATTTCTCCCGTAATGTCTATATCCTTCTCCAAAGTAATTTCCATTTCTTCTGTGGACGCTAATGCCTTTTTCAATCCCTCATAATCTGACACCTTTTTTGCAGCTGCCTTACACACATCACTCCATGGATAAAAGCCATATATGTTCCAAAGAATAAGCATTACGATAAGAACAAGGGACATTGTTTTGCCTTTCCTTCTCATCCCCTACGCCTCGTACAGCGATTCCAACTGATTGCAAAAGAGATTAACCGATTCCTTTGCCGCCCTCATAAACCGATAATTCGGATTTTCCGGCACACATTCATAATTTCTCAAAAGAAACGGTATTAATCTGCCATCCGACACCGCATCGGCAAATCGGATATTATGAGGAATCGTCCCAATGCGGTTGCCTGGAACACCGTACTTGTCCATAATGGCAGCCTTGGAAAATTCCGACTCCTCATCATAATCTCCAATCAGATAAAAGGCTTTTCTTCGTATCTCCGAATAATTTCTGAAAAAATGGTCTATCCTCTGGCGGTTCTGATTCAGATTCACCACTACCAAATCTGCCTCCTGCAAAATTTTTCGTGAGCTGGGCAGAGGTGCGGATGATGTATCAATCATCACCAGTTCGCCCTGATTTTCCAGATAATGCATCGTTCTGACACATTCCTTCTCCATTTTGTACTCAAAAATATCGGTATTATGAACTCCCTCCGTAGACAGATAAAATAACCGTTTTCCAAGGAAATCCTCTGTTATATGATAAAAACATTCTTCCGACGGGGTTACCCCCTGCTCAAGCAGACGCAGTAATTGTGCAAGCCCGCATTCTACCTGATAACGACTTCTTTCTTTCATTACTTGTTTCGATTTTTGGCTGAATAACACATTGCCAAGATTAAAAATATTTTGATGGTTCTCTAAGAGAATGGTTTTCCCTTCTCTCTGAGACGCCAGCGTAGATAAAACACTTATACAAGCCAGATTGCTTGTGACACATGATTTACCCCCTACGTTACTCCAAAAAGCAACTGTCAAACTACAACCTCCTTTTTTGTATTCGGGTGGAATGACACCAATGTTACCACTTGGATCATCATTTGTAAATTATCAAAATATAACAAAAATATTTTATAAATTTTGTGAAAAACCACGTTTTTTCGGCGTAAAACGACAAAAACGCCCTCGAAAGGGCGTTTTACGACATAAACTTTATTTTTCAGATGCACCGTACTGTTCATAGTAGCCGTCAATGGCTGACTTCAAATCGTCATCAATTACGATTTTTCCCTGACACTCTTTGTTATACAGGCACTCCACAACTTCTTCCATAGTAACAATGGCTGCCGTTGGGAACCCATATGTTTCACGAATCTCATCCAACGCACACTTGTCTCCATTTTTTCCTTTTTCCATACGATTCAGGGAAACCATCAATCCCACGATTTCCACATCACCTTGTGCCTTTAAAATCGGGAACGTTTCCTCAATGGATTTTCCGGATGTAGTGACATCCTCAATAATCACAACTCGTTCTTTATCAGCAATCTTACTGCCTAACAAAATCCCGGTATCACCATGGTCTTTTACCTCTTTCCGGTTTGAGCAGTACCGAATTTCTTTTCCATACAGCTCATAAAAGGCAATCGTCGTGGCTACGCTTAATGGAATTCCTTTGTAAGCCGGTCCAAACAGGACATCAAAGTCCTCGCCATAATTATCGTGTATTGCCTTTGCGTAATACTCTCCCAGCCTTTTCAACTGGGAACCCGTCACATATGCCCCGGCATTCATGAAAAATGGGGACTTGCGTCCGCTTTTCAAAGTAAATTCGCCAAATTTAAGAACATTTGACTCAACCATAAACTCGATAAATTCTTTTTTATACTGTTCCATAATACTCATTTTCTCCTTATTCTTCCATAATGTATGATGTTTTTTTGCCAAATCTGTTTGTAAGTCTTGCCATACAAATGCAATCCTTACACGAACTAATATCTTCCTCATTTTATCACATCTTATCTTTATATTCAATCCAACATTTTCCTACACAAGAAGCAGTATTCAACTTCCATAATCAGCCAAATAAACAGTGATACAAATTCCAACCCCCCTCCTCACCAAACAATTCCTTGACACAATCCCCACTTCTTTTATATTATAATAATATTGATATATTCACCCCGGAGGTCATTATGAGAGTAGTCGGAATTATCGCAGAATTCAACCCTTTTCACGACGGTCACAGCTATATTATCGAAAAAGCGAAAGAAGTCTGCCACGCAGATTTTGTCGCTGTGATTATGAATGGGGATTTTGTTCAGCGGGGGGAACCTGCTGTTTTTGACAAATACGCAAGGACGAAAGCTGCTCTGGACGGCGGGGCGGATTTGGTTTTTGAACTCCCGGTTCGTTTTGGCATATCCAGTGCCGGAGATTTTGCGTTGGGGGGCGTCAAGGCTCTGGCATCTCTCGGTTTTGTCACAGACCTTTGTTTTGGAAGTGAATGTGGTGATTTAGAGCCATTGGAAAAGATTGCAGAGGCTTTGCTCTGTGAGAGCGAAGATTTTCGCTGTAGTCTCAACCACGCACTGTGTACCGGGCTTTCCTATCCTTACGCAAGGGCTAAAGCACTGGAGGAAACCACGCAGATAGATTCCGACATCATCACCCAGCCAAATAATCTTCTCGGCATGGAATACTGTCTTGCCCTCAAAAAAATCCAGTCCCCCCTTCAGCCACACACGATTACACGAAAAGGCATGGGGTATCATGAAACACATTCCGAAAGTGCCGGATTTCCTTCTGCTACTTCTCTGCGAAACGAAATCACTGCCGGAGCTGTGCCGCACCTCTGTCTGGACGATTTTTCCAGTGCCATGGGATACGCCCTTTTGTCTGCCGGGGATTTATCCTCCTATAAAGACATTTCTACGGGTTTAGCAGACCGGATTTCCCATAATCTGAGCAGCTATCAAAATGTCTCCGATTTGGTAGAAAAATGCCGGACGAGAGCATTTACGGATGGGCGGATTCGCCGGGGGCTGGTACAGTGTCTTCTCCACCTTCATGATACGGATACTGCCATGCCTTATCTGCGTCTTCTCGGCTTAAAAAAAAGAGCCAGCCACCTTCTCTCGAAGGTGCCTGACTCCTTATCGGTTCTTTCCCGGCTGGCAGTTGACAGTAAAAAGCTGACGCCGGATGCCCTGAAACTGTTGCAGCAGGACATTTTCGCCTCGGATTTATACCGTCAGACTTGGTGCCGGAAATACACTTGTCATTTGCTCAATGAATATCAGCACTCGCCTATCGTGTCGGAATCCTGATTTTCTTCTGTCTCTGTGACTGTCCGCCCGTACAATCGTGTCATCCGGTAAATTTTTTCGCATAATTTATCGGAAAATTCTCCGTGCTGCAACCGCCACTTCCAGTTATCGCCCAGCGTTGACGGGGTGTTCATTCTCGCCTCATTGGAAAGGCAGAGGTAATCCTGCATAGGAATGACGCACAAATCTGACACGCTTGACATGGCAAGACAGACCAGATTCCATGTCAGCTTTTTCTTTGATGTATATTTGCTGCAATTCATATACCGAAGTGCCACCGCTTTATCTTCCTTCGTCAATTCGTCCCACCAGCTAAACGTAGTAACATTGTCATGAGTTCCGGTGTACACGACAGAATTTCTTCCGTAGCGGTATGGAAGGTAGTCGCTGTCCTCTCTGGAATCAAAAGCAAACTGCAATATTTTCATTCCCGGAAAACCGGAATCCTCCAAAAGCTGATAAACGGACTCGGTTAAAAATCCCAAATCCTCTGCGATAATCGGCAGCTCACCCAGTTCTTCCCGCAGAGTTGAGAACAGTGCCATTCCCGGTCCGGACTCCCATGCTCCATGCTCTGCTGTTTTATCTCCGTAAGGAATGGCATAATATTCATCAAAACCGCGAAAATGGTCAATGCGAAGAACATCATACCACTGGAAGGACCTGCGGATTCGGTCAATCCACCACTGGTAGCCGCTTTCTTTATGTTTCTCCCAGTTATATAAAGGATTGCCCCAAAGCTGTCCGGTAGCTGAGAACGCATCCGGCGGGCATCCTGCCACGCCGACCGGCTTTCCGTCTCCGTCAAACTGGAACAGCTCCGGATTCGCCCATGTATCGGCACTGTCTAACGCCACATAAATAGGGATATCCCCGATAATCTTCACTCCCTTTTCATTGGCATATGCTTTCAAATCCCGCCATTGGCAGAAAAATTCAAATTGCAGGAATTGATAAAAGCCGACATCATCCATTCGTTTATTTTTATAGGAAACCATTGCCTCCGGCTGACGCAGGCGTATGTCCTCCTCCCACTCCTGATAACTCTGTCCGCCCTTGCTGTCTTTCACCGCCATAAAAAGGGCATAATCCGGCAGCCAGTCCAGATTTTCCTGAACAAAGTCATTGTAAGCCGGGTCCGTTTCAATGCTGCTCTGGACAAACGCTTTTCGCAAAAGGGCAAAACGCTTTTCATAAAGGACACCATACTCTACATATTTTTCGTTTGTTCCCTCTGCTGCCTCCCGGCAGTCCTCCTCACTGATGTACCCCTTCTCCACCAGCTTATCCAAAGAAATAAAATAGGGATTTCCCGCAAAAGTGGAAAACGACTGATACGGAGAATCTCCATATCCGGTTGGTCCCATCGGGAGAATCTGCCAATACTGCTGCCCTGCTTTTGCCAGCGAATCTACAAATTCATAGGCACTCTTGTCAAAACAGCCAATCCCGTACTTTGACGGCAAACTGCTGATGGGCAATAAAATTCCGCTGCTTCTCATATTCACTCCAATCCCACTGTCCCTTCCTGACAGTGATTTCCAGTACATTTTATTAGTCTACTAATAGCGACTTACTCACACGTACTCCATAACTCTCTGACCAGTCTGCGTAGGCACTCTGAAATGCCTGTACCTGCTCGTCCTCTACGTACTGGTTTTTATATTCCTCTGACAAAGAATCACTCGCCGGCTCTACACAATAGGCAATGTAAAATCCGTCCGATTCCTCGATTACGTCCGATATACCATACTGTTTCATAGCAAGAACGGTGCTTGCCAAGGCAGTGCGGCTGTCCTTCTCGCCAATCAGATATTCCACGTCATCCTTTTCGGTATTTTCTCTGGCAAAGCGGTAAAAATTCCCCGACAATGCCTTCGCCTGTTCACAGAGAGACTGTGCCTGCTCTCTCACCTGCTCTTTGTTCTGGTCATCTGCCGCCAGATACACCAACTGCACCCTTGCCGCCTTTAACTGGTCGGAGGTGACACTAATATCTCCAATGACGATACTGTACATTTTTTCTGCCAGCTTATTTTCCTCGAAAATCTGTGCCAGCACTGTCTGGCTGATACTGTTTTCGTTTTTCACATCTTCACTCAAACTGTCGTAATACTGTTTGGCATTATAATCTGCCTCCTCTTTTTCGTCCGCCGCCAGCTCAACACCCATTGCCTCTGCTGCCTTGCCGATGACCTTCACCTGAATGATAAGGCGAACCACATCCTCCACAGCCTCTTGTCCAATGCTTTGGGACGCTCCGGTTACGGTGTAGTCCCACACTCCCTGCTCCAGTATTCCCTCATACTGGTTTTTCATAAAATAACTGTAGATTTTGTACTCACTATATGGGACGGTAGTTTTCCCCACTGCTATCGCAACGGAATCATCATTCAATGTTCCATTGTCCACCGATACAGCTTTTTCTTTATCCAGAGAGTTTTCTTCCGCAGTATCGTTGTTGTTGCTGCCGCCGCAGCCTGTCAGCCCAAGTGCCAGACATCCGCACAGCAGCAGAGCAGCCGCCCTTCTTCTAATTTTTTTCATTCTGACCTCCACTTTCTTTTTTCGTAATTACCAATTGCAATAATTCGTCTACAATTTTATCCGTTTGTTCCAGAATATTCTCCGGCTTTCCTTTATTATCAGGGACGGAATAAACAAAACATGGCACTGCCCCCGGCACAAACCGAAGTTTTCTGTCCATTTTCTCAATCAATGCCGGAATCCCCATGGAATCAATCTTCGCCTGAGGATACATGGAAATCTTCAAAGAATCCCCTTTCCCGGTGATTTCCGTAATATAGGCTTTATGAGCTTTTGCCTTCAAAAGAGCAATTGCCAGCAGATTCAGTACACTCTTTGGCGGCTCTCCAAAGCGGTCCACCAGCTCATCCACCATATCATCCTTTTCCTCGGTTGTCTCGATTTCCGCAATCCTTTTATACACATCAAGTTTTTGTAACTCATTCTTAATATAACTGACTGGGATAAATGCGTCAACCTTTATCTCTACACTAGTGCTATATTCTTCCTCCTCTGCCGTTTCTCCCTTCAGGCGTTTCACCGCCTCATTGAGCATTTTGCAGTAGAGGTCGTAGCCCACTGCCTCCATATGTCCATGCTGTCTTGCCCCCAGCAGATTCCCGGCGCCTCGAATTTCCAAATCTCTCATGGAAATCTTAAAGCCGGAGCCGAGTTCGGTAAATTCCTTGATGGCAGCCAGCCTTTTCTCTGCTACCTCCTTCAGCAATTTATCTCTTTTATACATCAGAAACGCATACGCCGTCCGGTTACTTCTTCCCACTCTGCCCCTCAACTGGTAAAGCTGGGACAAGCCAAGGCGGTCTGCGTCCTCTATCATAATCGTGTTCACATTCGGAATGTCCAGCCCCGTCTCCACAATGGTCGTTGCCACAAGAACATCAATCTCACCGCTGACAAACTGAAACATTCTCTTTTCCAGTTCTCTCTCGTTCATTTGTCCATGAGCAAAGGAAACGACAGCCTCCGGCACCAGTTTGGCAATTTCATTTGCCACAATGTCCATATTGCCTACCCGGTTATAAACGTAGTACACCTGACCGCCCCGGCTGATTTCACGAATAATCGCCTCCCGGACAATCTCGCTGTTTTTCTCCATGACAAAGGTCTGAATCGGCATACGGTCCACCGGAGGTTCCTCCAGCACACTCATATCCCGGATTCCCACAAGGCTCATGTGCAGTGTTCTCGGAATCGGGGTAGCGGTCAGCGTCAGCACATCAATATCATTTTTTAACTGCTTTAACTTTTCTTTATGCGTTACGCCAAAACGCTGCTCCTCATCCACAATGAGCAGTCCCAGATTTTTATATTGAAGGTCTTTGCTGAGAAGCCGGTGCGTTCCAATCACAATGTCCACACTGCCCTTTTTCAGTCCCTCTATCGTTTTCCGCTGCTCCGCAGCCGTTCGCAGACGGCACATCAGCTCTACGTCAATGCCGTAGTCCTTCATTCTCTGTGAAAAGGTATTGTAATGCTGTACGGCGAGAATGGTGGTCGGCACAAGAAATGCCACCTGCATGCCGTCCATCACTGCCTTAAAAGCTGCCCGAATGGCAATCTCTGTCTTGCCATACCCCACGTCGCCGCAAATGAGACGGTCCATAATCCGGTTGCTTTCCATATCTGCCTTCGTGTCCTCAATGGCTTTCAACTGGTCCTCCGTTTCATCATAAGGGAACAGTTCTTCAAACTCCTTCTGCCACACCGTATCTTTTTCAAAAGCGTGTCCCTGCTTTTCCTGTCTTTTTGCATACAGTTCTACAAGTTCTCCGGCGATTTCCTGTACCGCCCCCTTGACGCGGGACTTCGTCTTTTTCCACTCGGGTGAATTTAGTTTATTTAATTTTGGTACCTTTGCGTCACTTCCTGCATACTTTTGCAGCACCTCCAAGGAGGTGGCAGGAACATACAGATTACTCCCCGCCGCATAGGTTATTTTCAAATAATCCTTTGTAATATGGTCTCTCTCAATCTTTTCGATTCCCTGATAAATGCCAAGACCATGATTTTCATGGACAACGTAGTCGCCAATCTTCAAGTCATTAAAGCTGTGAATGGCGGCTCCCTCGTAGCGTTTAATCTTTTTCTTCTTTTTTTTCGCCCGGACACCGAAAATGTCCCCCTCTGTTACAACGACAAAGTTCAGGTTCGGATATTCAAAGCCTCTCCTCACATTGCCCTTGCTGACCATCACCTCGCCCGGCTGTAATACGTGTTCCATGGCACCGTCATAGAAAGCGGAAATATCATATTCCATCAAATCCTGACAGAGACGTTTTCCTCTTGTCTCTGACGCTGACAGCAAAAGCACCCGGTACTTCTGATTTTTCAGACGCCCAATGTCCTTTGCCAACATGGAAAAGTTATTATTATAGGAAGGGGAGAACTGCACTTGAAAATAAAATTTTCTTTCAATCACCATGTCCTTCATCGCCACATCCAATATAGACAAAAGCACCAGCGGTTTTTTTCGGAGTTTGGACAAAATCTGCGGCAGTGAGTAC
>CAZFHT010000008.1:0-30249 GCA_964518785.1 uncultured Eubacterium sp. | reverse complement strand
AGCTACTACGATTACTACCAGCCGGAGGCTTACGTTCCGTCTACGGACACTTACATTGAGAAGGATTCTGCCATCAATGACGAAATTGACAAGCTGCGTCATTCGGCGACGGCAGCTCTTACCGAGAGAAAAGACGTGATTATTATTTCCAGTGTATCCTGCATTTACGGTCTGGGCAGTCCGATTGACTATCAGACCATGACGGTGTCATTGCGTCCGGGGATGGAGAAGGACCGGGACGAAGTGATACGAAGACTGGTGGATATCCAGTATACAAGAAATGATATGGACTTTCATCGCGGCACATTCCGGGTGCGTGGGGATGTGGTGGAAATTTTTCCTGCCTCGGCTACTGACCGGGCAATTCGGGTAGAATTTTTCGGTGATGAGGTAGACCGGATTCAGGAGATTGATGTGCTGACCGGGGAACCACTCAGCACACTGGAACACATGGTAGTTTTTCCTGCCTCCCATTATGTGGTTGCCCCGGATAAGATGGAACGTGCCATTGAGGGAATTGAAAAAGAGCTGAAGGAAAGGGTGGCATATTTTAAAAGCGAAGACAAGCTGTTAGAGGCACAGCGTATTTCCGAGAGAACACATTTTGATATTGAAATGTTAAAGGAGACCGGGTTCTGCTCCGGCATTGAAAACTATTCCATGCACCTGAATGGATTGCAGCCGGACGAAACTCCGCAAACGTTATTGAACTATTTCCCGGATGATTTTCTGATTATCGTGGATGAGTCCCACATTACGATTCCTCAGGTGAGAGGAATGTATGGCGGCGACCAGTCGAGGAAATCTACTCTCGTAGAATACGGATTCCGGCTGCCCTCTGCGAAAAGTAACCGACCGCTGAATTTTCAGGAGTTCGAGAACCACATCAGCCAGATGATGTTTGTTTCTGCTACTCCTTCGGAATATGAATCTGCCCACGAACTTCTTCGTGCCGAGCAGATTATCCGACCTACGGGACTTTTGGACCCGGAAGTGATTGTGCGTCCGGTGAAAGGACAGGTGGACGACTTATTAGGTGAGATACGAAAGGTGACAGAGAAAAAAGGCAAAGTGCTGGTGACCACACTGACAAAACGAATGGCAGAGGATTTGACGAAGTATTTGCAGGAAGTCGGTGTGAGGGTGCGTTATCTTCACTCTGACATTGACACGCTGGAGCGTTCCGAGATTATCCGGGATATGCGTCTGGACGTTTTTGATGTACTGGTGGGAATTAACCTGCTGCGGGAAGGACTGGACATCCCGGAGGTTTCTCTTGTGGCAATTCTGGATGCCGACAAAGAAGGATTTCTGCGGTCAGAGACCTCTTTGATTCAGACGATTGGACGTGCGGCGAGAAATGCAGAGGGCAGAGTGATTATGTATGCCGATAAGGAAACTGACTCCATGAAAAAAGCTATCAGCGAGACAAACCGGAGAAGAAAGGTGCAGCAGGCATATAATGAGGAGCATGGAATCACGCCGCAGACGATTAAGAAGGCAGTTCGGGATTTGATTCGCATTTCTTCTAAGGCAGAAAAAGATATTACGGAAGAAAAGAAAGATCCTGAGTCCATGAGTGCTGAAGAACTGGAAAAAGAAATCCGTCAGATTATGAAGAAAATGAACAAGGCAGCAGCAGAATTGAATTTTGAGATGGCAGCAGAACTTCGTGACCGGATGATTGAATATAAAAAACATCTTCAAGAGATAAATGAGGTATGATGAAAATGGATAAAAAACGTACAATTCGTATTCGCGGAGCGAAAGAAAACAATTTGCAAAATATTGATTTAGATATTCCAAGAGATGAGTTTGTGGTGCTGACCGGACTCAGCGGTTCCGGTAAATCATCGCTGGCTTTTGATACCATTTACGCAGAGGGACAGAGAAGATATATGGAGTCTTTGTCCTCTTATGCCAGACAGTTTCTCGGGCAGATGGAAAAGCCGGATGTGGAGAGTATAGAAGGACTTCCGCCTGCGATTTCCATTGACCAAAAATCTACAAACCGAAATCCACGCTCTACGGTAGGCACCGTAACGGAGATTTATGATTATTACCGCCTGCTCTATGCGAGAGTGGGGATTCCGCATTGTCCGAAATGCGGCAAGGAGATAAAGAAACAAAGCGTTGACCAGATTGTGGACGAGATTTTGACATTGCCGGAGCGTACTAAAATCCAACTGCTGGCACCGATTGTCCGGGGGCGCAAGGGCGAACACGTCAAGGTGCTGGATAAGGCAAAGAAAAGCGGTTATGTCCGGGTTGTCGTGGATGGCAGCCAGTACGATCTCAGTGAGGAAATTAAATTAGAAAAAAATAAAAAGCACAACATTGAAATCGTTGTTGACCGCCTTGTTGTCAAGGAGGGAATTCGCCAGCGGTTAACCGATTCCGTAGAGAATGTATTGAAACTGGCGGACGGACTTATGGTTGTAGATGTGATTGGCGGAGAACCGATTAACTTCAGCCAGAGTTTTTCCTGCCCGGATTGTGGAATCAGTATTGATGAAATTGAGCCGAGAAGTTTCTCGTTCAATAACCCTTTTGGAGCCTGCCCGGACTGTCATGGTATCGGATATAAAATGGAATTTGCCGAGGAGCTTATCATACCGGACACCAGCCTGAGCATTGATGAGGGTGCCATTGCCGTACCGGGGTGGCAGTCGGTAGTGAAACCGGGGAGCTACAGCCGTTGTATTCTGGAGGCAATGGGAAAGTATTACGGATTTTCTCTGGACACGCCGTTTCGGGATTATCCGCAGGATGTTCAGGACCTTATATGGTACGGAACCGGAGGTATGCGGGTAGAGGTTCACTATACCGGACGACATGGCCATGGCGTTTACAACATTGCCTTTGAGGGACTTTTGAAAAATGTTCAAAAGAGATACCGGGAGACCTCCTCCGAGGTGACAAAAGCAGAATATGAGACTTTTATGCGTGTGACACCTTGTCATGAATGCGGGGGGAGACGATTGAAAAAAGAATCCTTGGCGGTTACGATAGGGGACAAAAACATTGCGGAAATCTGCGATTTATCGATATTAGACTTGCAGGAGTTTATGGATGGTTTGGCACTGTCCGAGCGTCAGCGTCAGATTGGCCGGCTTGTGTTAAAAGAGATTCATGCAAGATTGGGATTTCTCGTAGATGTGGGACTGGACTATCTCACCCTCGCCAGAGCGACGGCAACTCTTTCCGGCGGAGAGGCACAGCGGATTCGTCTGGCTACCCAGATTGGATCAGGATTGGTGGGCGTGGCGTATATTTTAGACGAGCCGAGTATCGGACTGCACCAGAGAGATAATGACAAGCTGATTCTTACCTTGAAAAAGTTGAAAGACCTTGGAAATACGCTGATTGTTGTCGAGCATGACGAAGATACCATCCGGGAAGCCGATTACGTAGTAGACATTGGCCCGGGAGCCGGGAAAAACGGAGGCTGTGTAGTGGCTCAGGGAACAGCGGAGGACATTATGAAGGTTCCCGAATCCATTACGGGAGCTTATCTCAGCAAAAAACTGGAGATTCCGATTCCGGGAAGGCGGCGTAAACCAACCGGCTATCTTACGGTCAAGGGTGCCAAAGAGAACAATTTAAAAAATATCAACGTAAAAATTCCGTTGGGAGTATTGACTTGTGTGACAGGTGTATCCGGATCCGGCAAAAGTTCTCTTGTAAATGAGATTTTGTCCAAAAGCCTGACCAGAACCTTGAATCATGCCCGGTGTATCCCCGGTAATCATAAGGAAATTCAAGGAGTTGAGGCACTGGACAAAGTGATAAATATTGACCAGTCTCCGATTGGGCGGACGCCTCGCTCAAATCCTGCCACCTACACCGGACTTTTTGATTTGATTCGGGACCTTTTTGCCTCAACACCGGATGCCAAGGCGAGAGGGTACAGCAAGGGACGTTTCAGCTTTAATGTAAAGGGCGGACGCTGTGAGGCTTGCTCCGGAGACGGCATTTTGAAAATTGAGATGAACTTTTTGCCAGATATCTACGTGCCATGTGAAGTGTGTGATGGAAAACGTTATAACCGGGAGACGCTGGAGGTTCGTTATAAAGGAAAAAATATTTTTGAGGTGCTGGATATGACAGTCGAAGAGGCACTGGATTTCTTTAAGCATATTCCGACAATTCACCGCAAGATACAGACACTTTATGACGTGGGACTTTCCTATGTGAAATTAGGACAGCCGTCCACCACGCTCTCCGGCGGCGAGGCGCAGCGAATCAAACTGGCAACGGAGTTGAGTAAACGCAGCACCGGAAAGACTATTTATATTTTGGATGAACCGACGACGGGACTTCATTTTGCGGACGTTCACAAACTGATTGAAATTCTTCACCGTCTGGCGGACGGCGGCAATACGGTAGTTGTCATTGAACACAATCTGGATGTTATTAAGACAGCGGATTATCTGATTGACATGGGACCGGAGGGCGGTGACAAGGGCGGTACGGTAGTTGCCTGCGGCACCCCGGAAAAAGTAGCACAGTGTCCGGAGTCCTATACGGGATATTATATGAAAAAAATATTAGATGATAAATGATTCGGAAGGAGAAAAGGTATGTATTCTTTTTTTGCCCTGATGGCACGTATGAAATACATTGAACGCTGGGCGTTGATGCGGAATTCCATGAGTGAAAATATCAGTGAACACTCATTGGAGGTAGCTATGCTGGCTCATGGACTTGCCATTATATCCAATGAAAAATGCGGAGGAAATCTGGATGTGAACCGGATTGCCCTCATGGGATTGTATCATGACGCAAATGAAATTATTACGGGTGATATGCCCACCCCGATTAAATACCATGATGAAAATATAAAAGAGGCTTATAAAAAAGTTGAGGACGTTGCCAGTCACACAATGATTGACAAACTACCCACTTATATGAGAAAATACTATCAACGAGTATTCTTCCAGCAGGACGGAGATGAACAGGACTGGAGGATTGTGAAAGCGGCAGACAAGTTGTCGGCACTGATAAAATGTATGGAGGAACTGCGTTCCGGTAATCAGGAATTTAAAACTGCCAAAGAGACAACAGAGCGCGCATTGGAAAAAATGAATATGCCGGAAGTAGAGATATTTATGCATGATTTTCTGCCTGCCTATAATCTGACATTGGATGAGCTGCAGCAGCAATGATTGGATATATAACACTTCTTCCGGAGTTTGGGGAGGTGCAGAAGAATGAAGGAATTGACTCTCACAGACTTGATTGATGTAAGAGTTCTCCAACAGATACAAGATGGGTTTTCAAACTATACCGGGATGGCGGCGCTGACTGCGGATGCAGATGGTTTTCCGGTTACAGAGGGCAGCGGCTTTACCGAATTTTGCATGAATATGACGAGAAAGTCTCTGCTTGGCTGTGAACGTTGCAAACAGTGTGATAAGCAGGGAGCGTTGGTGACCTTAGAGCAGGGGAAACCGGCGGTCTACGACTGTCATGCCGGACTGGTCGATTTTGCTGCGCCGATTATGGTGCATGGCAGATTTATGGGAAGTTTTATCGGTGGACAGATTCGCACCGAAAAGGTGAACGAGCAGGAGATGAGAAATACTGCCATAGAACTGGGGATAGAGCCGGAGCCTTATATTGAGGCGGCAAAGAAGACAAAACGGATATCTAGAGACAGAGTGGAAAAGGCAGCAGAGTTTTTATCGGAAATTGCCAAGGTATTGTCTGAAATGGCAGTGAGAAATTACCATGCGCTGGAGGAGAGCCACCACATGGAACACGCTGCCCGTTCTCAGTCTGTTTTCATGATGGATATGAGTATGCAGATGAAGGACAATATGATGGAATGGACGAATCTCGTCCAGCAGGCGGTGGACAGTCAGGACTTTGAAATGATGAAGACGAGGATGACAGAGCTTTTAAACCAGAGCTCGGCAGTATATTCATCCATAGGGACGACGGTTGATTATTTTAAAATGACCGATGGAGATGTAGAGCTGACCGAGACGGAGTATTCGGTAAAAGACATGATATCCTCTCTGGTAGGGACAGTAGCTGAAATGGCAGAAGAAAAAGGCGTGGAGTTCACACTTGTCATAGATGAAAATGTCCCGAAACGGATGCTGGGGGATGCCGGGAGAATTGGTGCAATTCTCAACAAACTGCTGCGAAACAGTTTTGTTTATGCGGAAAAGGGAAAGGTTCAGGTATCGGTTTCGGTGGAGCCGGATGTGTATGCAAGTATTTTGGTAATTTCGGTAGCGGATAATGGTGTCGGGATGTCAGAGGAGCAGGAACGGAATGTAAACGAGTATCTTCGGGGAGAAGATATGCAGTTGTTCGATTCCGATGAGGCTGTGGAATTAGGGTTTTCACTGATGGGATTTTGGATAAAGCGAATGTCCGGTGTTATCCGGGTAGAGAGTGAGAGGGGAAAAGGCTCTACTTTTACTGTGAAAGTGCCGCAACTAGCGATCAAAGAGGGGGCTGATTGACGATGAGGGGATATGGCACAGAAGAATATGCAGCAGCGATGGACGACTTCCTCATTCGGATGGAATGTCTCAAAGAATTTTCACATCAAGAGGTGAGGGATAATGCCAGACATCTCTGTCAGGTTTTGAGAATCGCCAGACTTGAGGCAGACATATTTTTTGACGAGGAAAACGAGCGTCAGGATACCGGAACAAAGATTGTTCTGGATTTTGACGAGGTTCCGGACGAACAGAATTTTATAAAAGAACGGGAAGTGACGGGCAATGGCAACATCATTTCCTACCGGATTAGCCGGATTCAGGGACAAGAAGAGTGGACAGAGGAAGAACATCGACATATTCAGGCGTTCGTAAGAAGTCTGTTCACGTTCTTTGGGAGAGCGAATTTATCAAAAATTGCGGCAAATCTTTCTTACCGGGACCAAGAGCTGGGCGTATATAATCTGAATTATTATATGAAGATGTTAAACCAGCTTTTAGCACAAGGGATTGAAGATGGAGAGTACACTGCCGGGTATTTTAATCTGGCGAGATTTTCTGTGGTGAACCGAAATGTGGGACGGCGGCTTGGTACGCTCGTTATGGGACTGTATGTGGGCGAACTACAGGAGCTGATTGGAAAGCGGGGGTACGTGTGCCGTATTGGAGGGGATAATTTTGCGATTCTTTTTCCAAGTGAAAAGCTAGCGGACGTTCAGAAATTTTTAAAGGGGACAGATATTGTCTATGATGTCGTGAGCAATGACACCGTTCATGTGTCTGCGTATTGCGGATATTACGAGGTTACAAATGAGTGTCAGTCCGGGGCGGATGTGATGGACCGAATCAGCGTTGCCGTCCACATGGCTCGCAGTTTAAAAAATGCGGATGGTGTCTTTTACAATGTCGAGCTGATGCAGATGCAGGAACAGTCCAAGCTGATTGAGACAATGCTGGACAGTGCATTGAAAGAGGATAAAATTCAAATATTTTATCAGCCGAAGGTGCTGCTGAATGGGTACACATTGGCGGGGGCAGAGGCGTTGAGCCGATGGTTTCATCAGGGACAGGTCATGCCGCCAAATTCCTTCGTGCCGATTTTGGAGCAGTCACAGGCGGTCTGCCGCTTGGACTTTTATGTGTTGGAACACGTCTGCCGGGATATCCGGAAGTGGATGGAAGAAGGACGTCAGGTCGTGAAGGTGTCGGTGAATTTGTCCCGAAGACATTTGGGAAACCGAAGGCTGCTGGAACAGATATTGGAGATTATTGACCGATATGAAGTACCTCACAAATACATTGAGATTGAGCTGACCGAGACGACTACGGACGTTGATTTTACTGACTTGAAAAAAATTGTAACCGGTCTGCACGAGGCGGGAATCAGCACTGCCGTTGATGATTTCGGCATGGGTTATTCCTCGATGAATCTTTTGCGTACGCTTCCTTGGGACGTGTTGAAAATCGATAAAAATTTTCTTCCTGCCGATGGAAAGGCAGAGAAAAAAGATTATATTATGCTGAAATACCTCATCGCCATGTCGCAGGATATGGGTTTGGAGTGTATTGTAGAAGGTGTGGAAACCGTTGAGCAGATAAAAATATTAAAGGAAAATAACTGCTTTCTGGCGCAGGGTTATTATTTTGACAAACCGCTGCCGAAGAAAGAATTTGAGAGCCGGATGAAATAGTGCTTGCCAAGAATTCAATCTGGTGTTATGATGTTAGGCAGAAACATTCTTGGGGCGGTGTGAAAGTCACCACCGGCGGTAAAGCCCGCGAGCAGCCACAGGCTGTTGATTCGGTGTAATTCCGGAGCCGACAGTATAGTCTGGATGAGAGAGAATGATGAAAGTGCCGTATATATGATATGGCAGAAATATTGTGTGTGACAGCCCCAAGTTTCCAGCTTGGGGTTTTTTGTTTTGGAGGGAAGTTATGACAAAATACGAATATATGAAACTGGCAATTGATTTGGCAAAAAAAGGTGTAGGACACACATCACCGAATCCGATGGTCGGCTGTGTTGTCGTGAAGGACGGAAGAATTGTCACCGAAGGCTATCATGAAAGATACGGAGAATATCACGCCGAGCGTAATGCTCTGAATAAGTGTGATGAGGATGTAACCGGAGCAGACCTTTATGTGACATTAGAGCCATGCTGTCATCAGGGAAAGACACCGCCTTGTACCGACATTATTTTGGAGAGGGGAATCGGCAGGGTGTTTATCGGCTCAATGGATCCGAATCCGCTGGTTGCCGGGAAGGGTGTGCAAATATTGAGGGAGCATGGCGTTCAGGTTGAGACTGGAATTTTGGAAAAAGAATGTCTGGAGCTAAATGAAGTCTTTTTCCAATACATTTCCACCGGTATTCCCTATGTGGCAATGAAATATGCCATGACAATGGACGGAAAGATTGCCACTTACACCGGAGATTCCAAGTGGGTGACGGGAGAAGAGGCAAGACATCACGTTCACAAACTTCGGAAACGCTACAGTGCCATTATGGTAGGGATTGGGACAGTGCTGATTGATGATCCGATGTTGAACTGCCGGATTGAAGAAGGGGTAGACCCCCTTCGGGTGATTTGCGACTCGCACCTGAGAATCCCTCTGGAGAGCAGAATGGTACAGACGGCGAAAGACATTCCTACTTTAGTTGCCTACGCAGTGGGAAATGAAGAAAAAGAGAAAAAACTGAGAGAGGCAGGCGTGGACTTAATTCAGATTAATGATAAGGAAAGAGTGAATTTTGTAACGCTGCTCAAGGAATTGGGAAAACGAAACATTGACAGTGTGCTGATTGAGGGCGGCGGAACGTTTCATGGTACGGTTTTGAAAAGCGGACTGGTGAAACGGATTTACTGCTATATCGCTCCGAAACTCATTGGCGGCAAAGAGGCAAAATCCCCGGTTGAGGGAGATGGCTTTTCTCTTATGAAGGAGGCACTGGAAATCTCGGATACCGAGATTATCAAGCTGGGAGAAGACATTTGTATTACCGGAACGGTCAGCGGCGACAAAGAACAGTGAGGGAGGGCAAAATGTTTACCGGAATTATTGAAGAAATAGGCGAAATAGAAAAGATTGAGAGAGGCAGTGAATCGGCAGTTCTACACATTTGCTGTCACGAGGTTTTGCAGGGAACCAAGATTGGAGACAGCATTGCGGTGAATGGCGTCTGCCTCACCGTCACCACGATGAATTCATCCCATGGATATACAGCGGATGTTATGGCGGAAACGCTGAACCGCAGCTCGCTCGGCAGTCTGAAATGCGGCAGCAGGGTTAATCTGGAGAGGGCGATGCCGGCAGACGGCAGATTTGGCGGTCATATCGTGGCGGGACACATTGACGGAACCGGGACGATAGAGAGCATTTCCAAAGACGAGACAGCAGTCTGGTATCAAATAGCGGCAAAGCCGGAGATACTGAGATATATTGTGGAAAAAGGCTCCATCACCATTGACGGAATCAGCCTTACGGTGGCGGCAGTGACGGAGCAGAATTTTCGTGTGTCCATCATTCCCCACACGTGGCAGAATACCGTATTGTCCGACCGGAAGACCGGTGATGTGGTGAATTTGGAGACGGACATCATTGGAAAATATGTAGAAAAATTATTACAGCCAAGAGAAACAGCGGGTGAAAAAAGCAAAGTCACGTTAGAATTTCTCGCAGAAAATGGTTTTATGCAATAGGAAAGGAGCAGATAAAATGACACAGTTGGCAACGATTGAACAGGCATTAGAAGATCTTCGGCAGGGAAAGGTTATCCTTGTTATTGATGACCCGGACAGGGAAAATGAGGGAGATTTAATTTGTGCGGCGGAATTTGCCACGACAGAAAATGTCAATATGATGGCGTCACTGGCGAAGGGGCTGATTTGTATGCCGATGAGCCGGAAGATGACCGAAAAACTCGGTCTGGGGCAGATGGTAGCAGTGAATACGGACAACCACACGACGGCATTTACCGTATCCATTGACCATGTGGATACCACCACCGGAATCTCGGCGGTGGAACGTTCCCTTACTGCAATGAAGTGTGTGGAGGATGGTGCCAGACCGGAGGATTTCCGACGTCCGGGACATATGTTTCCACTGGAGGCAAGAGAGGGCGGTGTGCTGAAACGTGCCGGACATACCGAGGCGACAGTGGATTTGATGAAACTCGCCGGATTGAAGGAGTGCGGTCTCTGCTGTGAAATCATGAGAGAAGACGGAACAATGATGAGAACGACAGAGCTGATGGAATTTGCCGAGAAACACGATTTGCATGTCGTTACTATCGAACAGCTGATACAGAAACGGCTGGAAAAGGAACGGCTTGTGAAAAAAGAGGCAGAGGCAAAACTTCCGACAAAATACGGAGATTTTACCATTCATGGTTATGAAAATATTACGAATGGAGAACATCACGTAGCACTGACGATGGGGGATGTGGCAGACGGAGAGCCGGTACTGTGCCGAGTCCATTCCGAGTGTCTCACCGGAGATGTGTTCGGTTCAAAGCGGTGTGATTGTGGAGAACAGTTGGAAAATGCCATGAAGATGATTGCCAAGGAAGGGCGGGGAATTTTGTTATATCTCCGTCAGGAGGGACGAGGAATCGGTCTTTTGAACAAATTAAAAGCATATGAATTACAAGAGCAGGGCTTTGATACCGTTGAGGCAAATGTCAAACTGGGCTTTGCACCGGACCTTCGGGAGTACGGAATCGGCGCTCAGATTTTGTATGATTTGGGGGCGAAGAAACTTCGTCTTTTGACGAATAATCCAACGAAGATTGCCGGATTGTCCGGTTATGGAATTACCATTGAAGAACGGGTGCCAATCGAGATTGCACCGAAACCGGAGGATTATAAATATCTGGTGACAAAACAAGAAAAAATGCAGCATATGACACATTACAAAGTTCATAGAGCAACTGAATAATAAGGAGGAAAAAAACATGAAAGTATTAGAAGGAAATGTAATCGGAAAAGGAATGAAGGTAGGTATCGTAGCGTCACGTTTTAATGAATTTATCGTCAGCAAACTGATTGGCGGTGCAGAGGATGCTTTGGTGCGTCATGGCGTGGATACCGATGATGTAGAACTGGCATGGGTTCCGGGAGCTTTTGAAATTCCGGTAGTGGCACAGAAAATGGCAGAGTCAGGAAAGTATGATGCGGTGATTTGCCTTGGTGCGGTCATTAAAGGTTCTACTTCTCATTATGATTATGTATGTGCCGAGGTGAGCAAAGGCGTTGCTACGGTAGGATTGAAAACCGGAGTGCCGACAATCTTCGGCGTGTTGACGACGGATAACATTGAGCAGGCAATCGAACGTGCAGGAACAAAGGCAGGAAACAAAGGCTATGATGTGGCATGCTCTGCCATTGAAATGGTAAATCTTATGAAAAATATTTGATTTTATCATATCAGCGTGGAGGCTTGAAAATGAAAATTGTTGTATTGGAGGCCTCAGCCATCGGAAAAGATGTGAGTTGGGACGAATTAAAACAATATGGTGAACTGGTATTGTACGATACGACCAGAGACGAAGAAATCGGGGCGAGAATCCGTTCTGCGGATATTGTAGTGCCAAACAAATGTCTTTTGAGAGAAGAAAACATGAAACAGGCTGCCGGATTGCGGCTGATTTGCGAGGCGGCAACCGGGTATAATAACATTGACCTCGCCTATTGCAAAAAAAGAGGAATTACAGTGACAAATGTAAGAGCCTATTCCACAGAGGCAGTGGCACAGCACACATTTGCCATGCTGTTTCAGGTATTGGAAAAATTAAATTACTATGCGTCCTGCGTAGAATCCGGGGAATATTCTGCCGGAGATTCCTTTACCGTGATGGGGCCGGTCTTTCACGAGCTGGCGTCAATGCAGATGGGAATTATCGGTCTGGGGAATATCGGACGGAGAGTGGCTGAAATTGCGACGGCTTTCGGCATGAAGGCAGTTTATTACTCCTCCAGCGGAAATGAATATGAGGTGCCTTATCCAGCGGTGGATTTTGATACCCTGCTGGCAGAAAGTGATATCGTATCCTGCCATGCGCCGCTGAATGAGAAAACAAAAGGTCTTATGAATCGTAAAGCATTTCAGAAAATGAAAAGCTCCGGCATTTTTCTTAATCTGGGCAGAGGACCTATCGTTGTAGAGGAGGATTTGGCGGCTGCCATAAACAGTGGTGAGATTCAGGCAGCAGCATTGGATGTATTTTCCGTCGAGCCGATGAGTGCGGACAGTCCCCTTTTAAAAGTTCATAATCGTGACCGCCTTTTTCTCACGCCTCATATCGCATGGGCAAGTGTGGAGGCAAGGCAGCGTCTTGTGGCAGATGTGTCCGAAAGTATCCGGTGCTATCTGGAAGGAAAACCGCGAAGTGTTGTATCTTGATTTTTATGCCAAAGTTCTTTTGAATTGGTTTTTTTGCAGGGAAAAAAACTGTTATAGAATACAAAAAGTCCGTATTAAGAGAGAAAACCTTGCATAGAATATTTAGACTTAAAATCTCCAATAGTAGTATGAAGGTATTGACTGCTATTGGAGGTTTTTATATGGAAAAGATTATTAACAAAAAGGCACTTGGCGTAAATGTGAAGAAATACCGCCAGAACAAAAATTTTAGTGTGGAGAGATTGTCAGAGAAAACAGGCATATCCACTTCTCATATTAAAAATATCGAGAGTGCCTCTACGAATCCGAGTGCGGAGGTGCTTGTCCACATTGCCAATGCACTGGATGTACCGGTGGACATACTGCTTGGCGATTCTTTGTCGGGAGAGGCAGGACGGAAAGCGAGAGTGATGGAATATTCACTACTTATGGAGAAGTGTACGGCAAAGGAATTAAAGATTGTCACCGGAGTAGTGGAGGCACTGCTGAAGGAACTAAGAAACAACAGATAAAGGAATTGACAAACAATAGATAAAATTTGTCAGATAGATAAAAATACGTTATAATAAATTCCGATACATCATAGGAATAGCGACTCAGGATGAAGGACAGAAATTATGCAGATTGTGATTTGTGATGATGACGAAAGTGTGTGCGTTGAACTGGAACGCTGGATTAATGAATATGGCAAAAGGGAAAAGACAGACATCGATATAGAAGTATTCAACAGTGCAGAGGATTTATTGATTCAGATACAAAATGGATTCTGGTTCGACGCCATTTTTTTAGATATCGAATTTTCACGCATGAATGGTGTGGAGATGGGACGGCGGATTCGTCAATCAATGGAATGGGAAAATGTAGGCATTGTATATATATCTGGCAAGACACAGTATTGTCAGGATTTGTTTGCCATGGAACCAATGAATTTTCACCAAAAGCCGTTGTTGAGAGATAAAATTGAGGCAGACATGGAGAAACTGGTGAGACGCTACAGCCAAGGCAGGAAGGTGATTCGTTATACCGACTATGCGGTGGAGAGAGGGATTCTGCTGCGGGATGTGCTGTACATAGAAGCTGGCTCCAAGCAGGTAACGGTTAACACAGTGAAGGGCGAAAAGATTGTGGTAAAAGATACGATAAGCCAGATTCAGGAGCGTTATCAAAACTGTCATATGTGTCGTTGTCATCGCTCTTATCTGGTCAATTTGTATTATGTGGAACGGTATGGCGGACAGATGTTGTTGCTGCGGGACGGTATAGAAATCCCAATCGGACGAAAATATGTGGAGCAGGTAAAGAAGGCTTGGATGGATTATGACCGGGAGGGAGTAGGATGTTAGATATTGTTATTACGGTAGTGGCAGATGCTTTTCAGGCGTACTGTTATTATTTGATTTTTAGGTGTTTCTTTGACTGTTGCAAATTATCGGGCAAGGGTGAACTGACAGCGTATTTTGTTTTAATGTTACTCATTTCACTGCCGCATATTCTGATTAATCGAGCAGCAGTAACAATGATTTTATCATTCTCTGCTTGTGTGGGGATTGCATTTATCTATGAAGGAAGTATAAAAAAGAAAATTCTTTCAGGTATATTTTCGTATATTGCTATTGCAATGTTGGAGAGCATCATAGCGGCTATGTTTGGTTATATTCATTTTGATTTTATGGCAAGGGGAGAATATTTTTCTTTGTTTGGTACGGTATGTCTTCCTTTTGCAGAATACCTTCTTATTCGTATAGTTAGGAATTTCAAGAATATAAAAAAGGGACAAGAGCTTCCGGCTTTGTATTGGGGAATTTCGATTGCACTACCCATATTCTCAATTATAATGTACATATTATTTTGTAAACAGATAAACTGGAGCAAGATAGAACTGGTGGTGTTTATCGTTATTTTGTTTATTATTAATATTTTTGTATTCTTTCTTTACGATAAGCAGATTGATTATTTTTGCGTGAAACACGAGAAAGAGACACTAGAGCTACAAAATGAGTATCAGCTTCACCAGTTGCAACTGATGAATGAACTGGGGCAGTCTGCCAGACAGCAGCGGCATGATTTTATCAAGCACATCTCCATGATTTCTTATATGTGTAAAGAGGGAAAAATGCACGAGATGGAGGAATATATCGGAGAAGTCACGGCTAATGTGGAGTCCCGGCAGAGATATGCATCGTCGGGAAATTTTGTGATTGACAGCATTTTGAACTATAAGATTCAAGAGGCGACAGACAAAGGGATTTATTTGGAAACCGATTTATGTGTACCAAAGGAGCAGGAGTTTTCTGCCTATGATATGAATGTGCTTTTGAGCAATCTGATTGATAATGCCATGGAGGCAGTACAAGATTTGACAGACAAACGTATCTCTGTCCGTATTACTTTTCGCCATCACAAACTATACATAACGGTTGTAAATCCTTACGAGGAGAAGCGATGTGAGGAAGAGGGCGTTTTCTCCACGACAAAACCGGATAAGGAAAATCATGGACTTGGTCTGAACATTATTCGGGAAATTGTGCAAAAGTACGAAGGGGAAATGGATATTGACACACTAAAAGGGGTATTCGACGTGCAGATATGTTTATTATTGTAGTTAAAATCTGTCGTTCAGGACAAAATTTTGTCGTCTGAGCCATTTTTCGTTCAGACGGGGAAAATATGGTATAATCTTCATGTCACTGACAGAAGGGATTTATTTCAAAGATTCCTAAAACTATATTATGGATTGGTGGCAGAAAGTGAGGAAGGAACAATGAAGAATTTTTTAATCAAAGCATCCAAAGTAGTGGCAGCACTGGCACTGGTAGTTACAACATGCACAGTAAATTCAGCGTGTGCAATATGGATGTATCAGCCTGAACTTCCGGAAGGTGTTGACAGCCTTCGTCAGGAGTAAATGCTGGAGCAGTTGGCAGAACACCTGACAGCAAGGCTCATTGCCAATGGAACGGTTCAAGAAGAAAAAGCAGCGTTGTATTCCTTCGGATTCTTACAGGGAATCCGAACGATTTTAGAGACGTTACTCCTGCTCGGAACAGGAATTCTTCTTGGACAGTTCTGGCAATGTGTGGTAATCCTTTTCGTATTTGCACCAATGCGTATTTATGCCGGAGGATATCATGCCAGTACAGCAGGAGAATGTGCATGGAAAACATGGCTCCTTCTTCTTGCCGCACTGTTGTACCTGAAGTTTGTTCCGGGGGTTCTTTTAGTTCAGATTGGAGTGCTTTGCGTTACGGCAGGGATGATTTGGATGGCGGCACCGATTGAAGATGAACATAAACCATTAAAAGAGTATGAAGTTAAGAAATATCGTCGTAAGTCAGTCAAATTCTTTTTTCTCAATCTTGCTTTATTCCTTCTTGGATATGGAATCGGAGTGCCGGTTTTGTCTCGTTGTATTGCATTGAGCATGGCGATGTTACTTGTCATTATGACGGCGGGTATCGTAAAGAATGAGAGGCGGAAAAGGTCTAATGGAATTTAGAGTAGCAATATGTGATGACGATGCGGTATGTTATGACCAGTTGCAGAATCTGGTTTTTGAATATGGGGTGCGGAATAAGGTGAAATTTGATATTTATATTTTCGACAAAGTGGAGGTCATGGTGAGCTGTATTGCCAAGGGCTGCCGCTTTGACGTGGTTTTTCTGGATGAAGAACTTCCGGCAGTGTCCAGTCCGGAACGGGGACGGACGGTACGCAGGCAGATTGAACAAACCCATCGTCGGGTGATTTATCTGCACCAGAAATTGCTGGACCGAATTGACGTTTTCCGCAGCCTTGACCATATCGTTTGGGAGCATGAGGGAGAATGTGTGGGAAGTATCGAACCACTTTTTGATTAAGTTAGATTGCTTTTTTGTGTGTCATCTGTTAAAATGTTTTCGCAGAGGCAGGGGGGTTCTTTTGCCTCGTTCGGTTTTAGTTAAGAGGAGAGAAAAGAGAGAGGACGTTTTTTATGACAGCCAAAAAAAGTACGATGCAGGATATGACGGTGGGCAAGCCATTGTCACACATATTGAAATTCTTTTTTCCGCTTTTGTTCGGAATGTTATTTCAGCAGTTTTATAATTTGGTAGATACTGCGATTGTAGGACGATTTTTAGGTTCACAGGCATTGGCGGCAGTTGGTGCTACCGGTTCTGTGAACTTTTTGATATTGGGCTTTTGCATGGGAGTATGTAACGGTTTTGCCATTCCGATAGCCCAGAAATTTGGAGCGAAGGACGAGAGTGGACTTCGCCGTTATGTAGCGAACAGCGTGTGGCTGTCCGCTTTTTTTGCTGTGGTCATGACAGTGATTGTCTGTCTGCTGTGCCACTCGATTCTTGTCTGGATGGACACGCCGGCAGATATTATAGACGGTTCTTATGCGTATATCTTTGTTATCTTTTTAGGAATCCCGGTTACTTATTTGTACAATTTACTCTCCGGCATTATGCGGGCGTTGGGAGACAGTAAGACACCGTTGATATTTCTGATTGTTTCCTCGCTTTTAAATATTGTTTTTGATTTTACGGCGATACTCGTTTTACACATGGGCGTGGCGGGAGCTGCGTGGGCTACCGTACTGGCACAGTTTATATCCGGTGTGCTGTGTCTCTTTTACATGAAGAAAAAGTTTACAATTCTGAAAATTTCCAGAGAGGAATGGAGAATAAGAGGGAACTGCGTCAGTCATTTGTGCAGTATGGGGATTCCAATGGGGTTACAGTATTCCATTACTGCCATCGGTACTGTGATTTTGCAAACTGCTGTGAATCGTCTTGGTTCTACTGTTGTAGCAGCGATTACCTCCGGCAGTAAACTCAGTATGTTTTTATGCTGTCCTTTTGACGCTATGGGTTCTACTATGGCGACTTACACCGGGCAGAATTTGGGGGCGAAGAAGTTAAAACGAGTGGACGCCGGAATTTTTGCCTGTAGTGCATTGGGACTGGCGTACTCGGTTTTGGCATTTATCGTTGTATTTGCTGCGGGGAAATATATGTCACTGCTCTTTGTAGACGGAGGGGAGACAGAGCTGATTCAGCTAATCACAACCTTTCTGCGGTGGAACAGTGCGTTTTATTTTCCACTGGCACTTGTTAATATTGTCCGCTTTACCATACAGGGACTTGGTTTCGGGAAACTTGCCATTTTGGCGGGCGTGTGTGAAATGATTGCCCGAAGTGTGGTAGGATTTTTCTTTGTTCCGGTATACGGCTATGTGGCGGCGTGTACGGCAGGTCCGGTGGCATGGATTTTGGCAGATGCCTTTTTGATTCCGGCGTATTTTTCAGTTATTCGCTATTTGCGGCGGCACATTATAAAAGCGGAGGATAAGACAAATGATTAAGATGATTGCTTTTGATTTGGATGGAACAGCTTTTGATGACCACAAGGTAATCCTGCCGGAGACAAAAAAAGCATTTTCTCTGGCGGCGGAACGAGGGGTGCAGATTGTTCCGGCTACCGGAAGACCATTTACCGGGCTGCTTTCTCAGGTAGACCGTCTGGAAGGTGTAGAATATGTCGTGACTTCGAATGGTGCGGGAGTTTATGAAAAAAAGACCGGGGTGTGCCTGCATGAGCAGGGCATGAAACTGGAGACGATTCTTCCTCTGATGGAACGGCTGGAGGAGTTAGACGTGATGGCGGACGCTTTTGTGAAGGGAGACTCTTTTATGAGCCAGCCAAAGCAGTGTCTTATTGATAAAATGAATGTCAGTGATGAGATTAAACAGTTTATCCGAAGTATCCGCACAGTGGTGCCGAGTCAGGCAGATTATTTGCGGGAACGGGGTGATGACGTAGAAAAACTTACCATCAACTTCATGAATGAGCCGGACGGAAAACGGCGAGACTATGAGAAGGCGTGGGAGATTATCCGGGAATATCCTGAGCTTAATGCGGTGTGCGGCGGTATGCAAAATATTGAAGTTACCGCAAGGGGGATTTCAAAGGCAAGCGCCCTCCAATGGTTATGCCAGCGGCTGGGGATTGCACCGGAGGAGACAGCAGCTTTTGGAGACAGTGGAAATGACGTGGAAATGTTAAAGTTTGCCGGAGTTGGCGTCGCCATGGGAAATGCCGGCGGGGACGCCAAAGAGGCGGCACAGTTTGTCACGAAAAGTAATAATGAAAATGGCATTGCCTATGCCATAGATTATTTAAAATTGATTTAGGAGAGATGCCATATGCAGATTTTTTGGAATATCATCTTGCTTGTAGTGGGCTTTGCTGCCCTGATTAAAGGGGCTGATTTCTTTGTCGACGGAAGTGCCGGGATTGCGAGGATATGTAAAGTGCCGGGCGTTATTATCGGACTTACCATCGTCGCCATGGGAACCAGCGCACCAGAGCTGGCGGTCAGCATATCCGCAGGACTGTCCGGCTCGAATGCCATCGCTGTGAGTAATGTGGTTGGCTCGAACATTTTTAATCTGTTGATGGTACTTGGAATTTGTGCCATGATGAAACCGCTGCCGGTGGACGAGGGCATTAAGAAAAGAGATTATCCCATTGCACTTGGGGTGTCTTTACTGGTCTGGATTTTTTGCGGTAATTTTGTTCTGGCAAGATGGAATGGCATTGTGCTTGTAGTCGTATTTGCCGCTTACATTTTATATACCATTTATCTGGCGAAAAAAAATCCGGTAACGCAGGAGGAGACAGTGACGACAGCTCCCCTCTGGAAAAATATTCTGTTCATTCTTTTTGGACTGTGTGCCATTGTGATAGGCGGTCAGCTTGTCGTAAATAATGCCAGAAGTCTCGCACTGGCATGGGGCATGAGTGAGACGCTGGTGGGACTTACCATTGTGGCTGTCGGGACAAGCCTTCCTGAGCTGGTGACTTCAATCGTGGCGTCTGCCAAAGGCGAGAACGGTATGGCAGTCGGCAATGTGGTTGGCTCAAATATTTTTAATCTTTTGCTTATCTTGGGAGTATCCAGCGGTATCCATCCTATTTCTGTTTCCGTCATGTCCTTTGTCGATTTTGGAATCATGCTGGGAGTCAGCCTGATTGCCTACGGCTTTGTCTGTACCGGGAAAAAAATAAGCCGTCCGGAGGGGGCGTTTATGGTTTTGATGTACCTTGCTTACACAGCCTATGCGATTGTTCGGTAAAAATCAAAATCTTTCAAAATAAATCATAATCATTTACTTGTTACTGTTCAAAAAGCTGCAAGATGTACAAACGGCTTAGAACAGTAACTCTTTTTTTGTGCAATTCTTACAAAAACAAATAAAAATTTTTGTGAACGATTTTGAACGATTATGATTGACTTTGAAATAAAATGAACGTATACTACAGGTAACGAGGAGGTGAGAAGGTGCTTACAGAGGAAAGACTTCAAAAAATACAAGCTTTGGTCGAGGCGAAAAAGAGCGTGTCCATTCAGGAATTGACGACAGAACTTGGTATTTCAGAGTCTACCGTAAGGCGTGATTTGACGGTGCTGAACGGACAGGGAAGGATTAGCAAGGTTCGGGGCGGTGCTATGGCAAAGGATCACCGGTATTTCACAAGAGATGATTCGGTGGCAGAAAGGCAGGAGCAGAACTTAGACGAAAAAAGAATCATTGCGAAGTATGCCGCATCCCTTATTGCGCCCGATGATTTTGTTTTCCTTGACGCAGGAACGACGACGGAACTGTTAATTGATTATCTGACGGTGAAAAATGTGGTTTTTGTGACAAATGCGGTTTCCCACGCCAAAAAATTATCCCGGCTTGGTTACACAACCTACATTCTGGGAGGTGAGTTTAAGGCGACTACGGAGGCGATAGTAGGTGACGAGGCAGTAGACAGTTTGCAAAAGTACAGTTTTACAAAAGGTTTTTGGGGAACGAATGGTGTCAGTGTTGCAAATGGCTTTGCTACACCGGATGTGAAAGAGGCGATGATTAAAAAAATATCCATGAGCAGGTGTGCCGAGTGCTTTGTACTTTGTGACCCAAGTAAATTTTCTCAGACTTCATGCGTAAAATTTGAAGATTTTGCAAATGCTTTCATTATAACTACAAAACTTCCGGAAGGTATGCGAAGTGAGTATGAGACAAACGACAATATACTGGAGGTGATGAAGGATTGATTTATACGGTAACATTTAACCCGTCTTTAGATTACATTGTCCGGGTGGACCAGTTTCGGCTGGGGCAGGTGAACCGGACAACGGAAGAAATTATTTATGCAGGCGGGAAAGGTATCAATGTATCGATTGTACTGAAAAATCTTGGCTTTGACAGTACGGCACTGGGATTTCTGGCCGGATTTACCGGAGACGAAATACAAAGGCTGTTGGAACAGCAGGGAATTAAGGCAGATTTCATTTCGGTGGCGAAGGGGATTTCCCGTATCAATATGAAACTCCGTTCTCAGGAGGAAAGTGAGATTAACGGTCAGGGACCGGAGATTGGGGCAGAGGATATTGAAAAGCTGTACCGAAAGCTGGATTTGTTAAAAGATGGAGATATTCTTGTTTTGGCGGGAAGTATTCCTGCCGTCATGCCGGAGTCCATTTACATGGATATCATGAAATACTTGTCGGAAAAAGAAATTATGATAGTTGTTGATGCCACAAAGGATTTGCTGATGAATGTGCTGCCGTATCATCCGTTTTTAATCAAACCCAACAATCACGAGCTGGGCGAGATTTTTGGAAAACAACTGACAGACAAAAAAGACATCATCACTTATGCCGGAAAACTACAGGAGAAGGGTGCCGGAAATGTCATGGTGTCCATGGCAGGAGAGGGCGCAGTTCTCGTGGCAGAGGATGGAAGTGTTTATGAAAGTGAGGCACCAAAAGGGACATTGGTAAATTCCGTAGGTGCAGGGGATTCCATGGTGGCAGGATTTCTGGCAGGATATTTGGAATCCGGTGATTTTCAAAAAGCATTTCGCATGGGAGTTTGTACGGGGAGTGCCAGTGCTTTTTCAGAACAATTGGCTACGAGAGAAGAAGTGGAGCGATTGCTGCGGCATAATGAGAGTTAGGAGGTATAACTTATGAGAATTGTTGACTTGTTAGATCCTAAAAGTATTCAGCTTGGAGGAAAGGCTGACGGAAAACAAGACGCTTTGAACCAGATGGTTGAGCTGATGGCGAAAAGCGGAAAGATTGATGACGTGAATGTTTATCGGAAAGGCGTTTACGAAAGAGAGTCAGAGGGAACAACAGGAATCGGAGAGGGTATCGCCATTCCTCATTGTAAATCCGATGCGGTCAACAGCCCCGGTCTTGCAGCGATGGTGCTGCCGGAGGGCGTGGATTTTGATTCTTTGGACGGTCAGCCGGCAAAACTGATTTTTCTGATTGCCGCCCCGAATACAGAAGATAATGTTCACTTGGATGTTCTCAGTAAATTGTCCATGCTTTTGATGGACGAAGATTTTTCGATTGATTTGCAGGGCGCAAAATCGGTAGAGGAATTTTTGGCAGTGATTGACAATGCGGAAAGCAGGAAGGATGACGAGAAAAAATCAAAGAAAACATCGACAGACAAGACAGAAGGGAAAAAGCTGATTCTTGCTGTCACCGGATGTCCTACCGGAATTGCTCACACATACATGGCGGCAGAGGCGATTGAGAACAAAGCCAAAGCGATGGGATATCAGGTTAAGGTGGAGACAAGAGGCTCCGGCGGTGCAAAAAATGTATTGCTCCAAAGCGAAATTGAACGTGCGGACGGCATTATTGTCGCAGCAGATACAAAAGTGCCGATGGAACGATTTGCCGGAAAAAAAGTTGTCATTACGAAGGTTGCCAATGGAATTAACAAACCGGAGGAGCTGATTCAAGAGGCATTGAGTGGAAATGCACCGGTTTACGAGGCGGCGTCCGGCAGTGCCGAGACAGAGGAGAGCAGTGAAAAAGGAGGCGTCGGACATCAGATTTATACACATCTTATGAGTGGTGTTTCCCATATGCTGCCGTTCGTTATCGGCGGTGGTATTCTGACCGCCATTGCTTTCTTAATTGATACTCTTTGCGGATATGGAGCGACAGGAGGCGGTAATTTCGGCTCAATGACTCCGCTGTCTGCTCTGTTGAAATATATCGGCGGACTCGCAATGGGACTGATGGTTCCGGTCTTGTCAGGATATATTGCCTATTCCATTGCCGACAGGCCGGGTTTGGCAGTTGGTTTTACCGGAGGTTTGCTTGCGTCAAGCGGAAATGCCCTGCTGGCAGGCTATGTGTTTAATGGAACGCAGATGGGCGGATTTTCTAACTTTATTGCTAACTTTGCCTTCCAAGGCGAGAATGGCGGAAATACAGTAAGTGGTTTCCTCGGCGGTATTGTGGCTGGTTTTCTGGCAGGCTATGTCGTTTTGGGATTGAAGAAGGCTTGTGAAAATCTTCCGGACGCACTGGATGGTATCAAACCGACACTGATTTATCCATTGGTTGGAATATTTATTACCGGCATTTTGATGACCATGATTTTCAATCCGCTGATTGGTCTTGTTAATACCGGACTGGCAAATATGCTGAATGCGTTGAACAGTGCCAATTTGATTGTTCTTCTGGGACTTCTTCTCGGTGCCATGATGGCGATTGACATGGGCGGTCCGATTAACAAAGCCGCTTATGTATTTGGAACCGGTATGCTGGAACAGGCGTCACGACTAATCGAGCAGGGAACACCGATGACTGACCCGGCAGTGCAGGCTTGCTACATTGCCATGGCGGCAATTATGGCCGGCGGCATGGTTCCTCCGGTTGGAATCGCCATTGCCTGCAAGCTGTTCCCGAAGAAATTTACGAAGGCAGAAAGAGGTTCTGCGGTTTCGAACATTGTTATGGGCTGCTCCTTTATTACGGAGGGCGCAATACCTTTCGCCGCATCGGATCCTCTGCATGTCATCCCTTGTACGATGGCAGGGGCTGGCGTGGCAGGTCTTTTGTCAGCACTGTTTGGCTGTACGCTGATGGCACCTCATGGTGGAATCTTCGTATTCGCTACGGTGGGACATCCGTTACTGTATATTGTGGCATGGCTGGCAGGCTCTGTTGTGACTGCGGCAATGCTTGGATTTATTAAGAAAAATGCACAGGAAATGTAAAAAGGGGGAAATAATATGAAAGAATTTCGTTATGTAATTACAGATGAGCAGGGAATCCACGCCAGACCGGCAGGAATGTTTGTAAAAGAGGCGGCAGCCTGCTCGTGTCAGGTGACAATTAGTAAAGATGGCAAAGAGGTAGACGCAAAAAGAATTCTTGGCGTGATGGGACTCGGTGTAAAAAAAGGTCAGGAAATTGTGCTGAAGACAGATGGACAGGACGAAGAAGAGGCAATGGAAAAGTTGAGCACATTTTTGCAGGAAAATCTTTAATGCCAGCTTTGTAATCTTTGACAGGAGGTGGTCAAGTGACGGTATTGGAAGGGAAAAGTGTATTTGGCGGCATCGCCATTGGTCCCATTCTGGTTATGGAGAAGGGCGAAAATGCAGTTGTGCGGCGAGCCATTGAAGATACCGGGGCAGAGATTTCCCGTTTTGAGACAGCGAAGGAAAAGGCAAAAGAACAGTTAAGGCAGTTGTACGACAAGGCGATGAAGGAAGTGGGCGAGGCAAATGCCATGATTTTCGATGTTCATCAGATGATGTTGGATGACTTGGATTATGTGGAGTCGATTACAAACATGATTCAAAACCAGAAAATCAATGCGGAATTTGCGGTAGCAGCGACAGGAGATAATTTTTCGGAAATGTTTGCTGCCATGGACGATGCCTATATGAAGGAGCGTGCCGCAGATGTAAAAGATATATCGAACCGGGTTATCTCGATTTTGCAGGGAAGAGACAGCCATGAGGTAAACAGTGACGAACCGGTTATATTGGTGGCAGAGGATTTGGCACCGAGCGAGACGGTTCAACTGGACAAAGATAAAATTCTATCCTTTGTCACAAGGCTCGGCTCCACCAATTCACATACGGCTATTTTGGCGAGAACCATGAACATTCCGGCGTTGATTGGCGTGTCATTCAATGTGGGGATGAATGGGGAAATGGCAATCGTGGATGGTTTTTCCGGGAAAATGTATGTGGACCCCGATGAGGAGACGCTGCGTGATTACCGCACCCGAAAAGAGGAGGAGGAAAAGAAGAAAAAACTTCTCTTGGAATTGAAGGGTAAGGAAAATGTGACGAAGGACGGAAGGAAGATACAGTTGTATGCCAATATCGGCGGCGTGGCAGATGTCGTGAATGTACTTGCCAATGATGCCGGGGGAATCGGTTTGTTCCGAAGTGAATTTCTCTATCTGGAATCCGCTGATTACCCGACGGAAGAAGAGCAGTTCAAGGCATATAAGACAGTGGCTGAGACGATGGCAGGGAAGAAAGTAATTATACGGACACTGGATATCGGTGCAGATAAACAAGTGGATTATTTCAATATGGAAAAAGAAGAAAATCCTGCGATGGGCTATCGTGCCATCCGTATCTGCCTTGACCGGAAAGAAATTTTTAAAACACAGCTGCGGGCGATTTACCGCGCCAGCTACTATGGGACGATTTCGATTATGTTCCCAATGATTATTTCCGTCAATGAGGTAAAGCAGATTAAGGAGATTGTGGCAGACGTTAAGAAAGAACTGCAAGACAAAGAAATTCCAATTGGTGAAGTAGAGCTGGGCATTATGATTGAGACACCGGCGGCAGTTATGATTAGCGATTTGCTGGCAAAGGAGGTAGACTTCTTCAGTATTGGAACAAATGATCTGACTCAGTACACACTGGCGATTGACCGCCAGAATCCAAAACTCGATAACATCTACGATTCCCACCATGAGGCGGTTCTGCGGATGTTACAGATGGTGGTGGATAACGGACACAAAGAAGGGTGCTGGGTAGGAATCTGCGGAGAACTTGGCGCAGACACTACCCTGACGGAGACATTCCTTCGAATGGGCTTTGATGAACTGTCTGTGTCCCCTTCCATGGTATTGAAGGTGAGAGATACGATACGCAATATCAATCTTTCTTAGATGACTTTGATTTTTTGGATTTTGCAGAAGTTTTGTTTTTCTTCTTATCCGAGGCTTTCTTTACACGGATTTTAACTTTAAAAGTGCGGTTCTGGAACTTGACAGTTACCAGAACCGTCTTTTTCTTTCCCTTTTTTGGGGTAATTTTCTTCGCTTTTATCACGCCGTTCTTTGAAACGGAAACATATTTTTTTGCAGAAGAAGAATAGGTTGGCTGCAGATTGGACGGAGAGCAGCTTACCTTTAATGTCAGTTTCTTTCCCTTTTCTAAAGTCAGAGTCGTGTTGTTTTTTAACGTTTTCTTTCCTTTTTTTACGGTAAGTGATGTCTTTACAAGACCGGACTTTGCAGCAGTTACGCTTTTGTAAGCAGATTGAAACTGCTGTGAGCTGAGTTTTAAACAAGTCAGTCTTGTCTTATCCAAAAGTGTGGAATAACCATCTCCTAAAGCGTCAGTAGTGCCATAGGCATATCCGTAATAAGTCAGAGGGTCATTGTATTGCCAAAAACGGTCCTCTACTTCCAATGCTCCTAAATCTTCATCTGTCTGCTGAAATGTTTTCTGGAAAAGATTGAGGGCGTTCTGAAGGTTATTGTAGCTGTCGATTGTATAATTTTTTTTCTTTAATTTTTTAGCAGCATTCACCACAGTCAATGGATTTTTCTTTGTTTTCGTTTTCGTGATGACAAAATCATCGGCATATTTTTCTCCATTGTAATCGTATGTTTTCACCGTAAGCGAATTTGCGGTTACGTCCAGTGTAGAATAGGTTGGAACCGGGTCATTAGAACGCTCGGCAACGTAAAATTGTTTTGTCGCAGAAAGGGCAAACATTTTACATCCGGTGGCAGTCCCAAGAGAGATGTAAGTGGTTCCTACCGGATTTTTCAAAGAAACAGATTGATTGCCATAATCAATGGCGGTACCGTCCAGCATGGAATAAGACCGGGCGTAAGCATGGTCATGTCCGTTGATAACAAGGTCAATGTTAAACTCGTCCATCAGAGGAGCCATGATAATACGCATATTGGCAGAAGTCCGATTCGAATGTGCGGCTCCGGAGCCGTAAACATCATGATGGAAAGAGACAATTCTCCACTTGGCGTCGGAATTTGCCTTGATGGCACGTTTCATCAGCTGACGGTGGGAGGAGGTGTCCCGGCTGTTGCTGTTCAAAATGATAAACAGCACATCCCCATAGCGGAAGTAATAGTCAGAGCCGGCTGGCGTGGAACCGTAATTTCCAGTGGTGTTCGTATTGTAAAAATGATACTGGTAATCCCCAACTTTTGTGTCGTGATTACCAATCACAGTGACAAACGGAATGGTGCGGAGAAGGGACGGATAAAGCAGTCCGGCGTATTCACTTTCCCGCAGATTCGCATCATCCATTTCTTTTTTGAAGTCAATCTGGTCGCCGGCAGCAAGAATGAAAGAGGCGTCCGGACAGGTTTTCACTGCCTGCTCCAAAGTCCGGTTCCAACTGTAAGTGTCAGCAGGAAGACTGGTCGAGCCGCCAATTTGCGGGTCTGACGTTAAAATAACAGAAAAAGACCCGGTCTCGTGGGTTTTGTAAGTGTAGATTTCAGACCAGTGTACAATCTCGTCCTCGATGGCATCCGTATAACGATAATAATAGGTCTTATTTGGAGAAAAAAACTTTTTAATGGCTACGTGGTTTGCCGCATAGTAAGTCGTAACGCCGTTACTCCGTTCGATGGCAGTGGCACTCCCGGTTACGGTTTTTGCATAAGAAAAATCGGAATATTCACTTATCATTACGGCAGGTGTGCCGGAGTCCTCAGAATACCATGCAAAATTCAAATCAGAGGTTGTGCTGCCGGGCGTGAGAATGACATTCCCGGTGCTCTCAGCCAGAATGGAATCCCAGTCTTTCGCCCATTTTATGTAACTGTTTAGTCCCAGTGTTTCATCCGCAGTGGTGACCTCCGATGTCAATGAAACTTCACCATATGCCTCTGCGGTGGTGTCATTGTGCAGCAGGGAAATACCCGCAAGAAGGAAAAGAACAAAAAAGCAGTGTAAAAAGTTTGATTTCATATGTAAAATACCTCCAATTGTTTCAGTAAATATAAACTTCGCATATTATATCATAATTTCTGTGCTGTTTTTTCACATTATGAACGCCTAGCGTTCATTATATCATAGTGCCGGGTAAATGAAAACAAGAAAAAAAGATTGAAAATTATAACGCAAAGAGGTACAATGTATGTATATTTTATAAAACGATGTTGACATCAAAAGATTTCCTGTATCAACTGATGTCATCAAAAGGGGGATACATATGGAGAAACAGATTGAGAAAATGAAAAACTCCACAGCACTGGTAGCATGGACTACGGCGATGGTTGTTTTGTCGTTGGCGTATGTTCTTGAGGTTGTTAAGGGTACCAGAACCATTCCTTACGTTGCCGGGGTATTAGCAGTAGGTGACGTGCCATTAATCGTGGCAATTTTTCTGTATCGGAAAAATCCGCAGAGCAAGGCATTTCGCTATATTATGTCGATATCCTATCTGGTGTTCTATTTAATAAGTCTGCTGGGCAGTCCATATGCAGTGACGGTTATTTACATTACGCCGATTATGGCGGCAGTTGCTGTATACGGAGAGTTTAAGCTGTGTGCGTCCGTTTCCGGAACGGCGGTACTGATGGTGATTGTCCGCGTTGTCGCAGCGATGGCTCAGGGAAATGTAGGCGCTGCCAATATCACTGAATATGAAGTTGAGTTTTTCGGAATTCTGCTGTGTGGCTGGTTTCTTGCATCATCCGTTCGGAAAATACAGAAATTCAGTGAAATGCGTCAGGGACTGATTGTTGAAAATCAGAAAGAATCTGAGGAGACGGCTCACGAGATTCAGGCGGCAAGCGAGACGGTCAGCGGACATGTTACAGAACTTGAAGACATTATTGGAAATCAGGTACAGAGTGCTACCGAGATGTCAGATGCCATGACGGAGATGGCGTCCGCCGTTAATCAGGTAGCGGAAAAATTGGAATATCAAAGTGATGTCACAAGAAGGATTCAGAAAGCAGTAGAAAATATTGCCGGTGCCGCTGACCATATGGTTGGTACTTCGGCACAGGTACGTGACCTTGTTGAGACCGGTGGACAAAAGGTTGCCACATCCAAAGATGCGTCTGACAAAATGAAAGAAGTTTCTGAGGCAGTTCTCGGCAAAGTGAGGGATTTGGAAAAAGAGGCAGACGATATGCAGGAAATCGTTACGGTAATTCAGTCGATTACGGAAAATACAGACCTTCTTTCCCTGAATGCCTCCATTGAGGCGGCGAGAGCCGGAGAGGCAGGAAAAGGATTTGCTGTTGTGGCAGACCAGATTCGTAAGCTGGCAGAGGATACACAAAATTCTGCTGTGGAAATTACCGAATTATTAAAACAGTTCCATGTAATATCGGATGATGTGCAGAACAGTGTCAAAGGGATGTTCCACAGTATGGAGCAGCAGAGCAAAGACATTGATGAGACATATGCGGATTTTGGAAATATGCAGAAACGGCTGCTCCAACTGGATGAAGAGGCGATAAATATCCGCAGTGAGATGAATCGTCTGAAAAAGGATAATCAGGTTATCGTGGATGCGATTAATGAGATGTCCGCCGTTTCGGAGGAGATGGCAGCCAGTGCCAAGAGTGCAGAGGAACTCAGTATCACCAATCGCAAGGCAGGAGAGGAGACCGGACACCGGATTGGTAAGATTGCTGAAGAAGTTCAAAAACTCAGTGCAAATAAAGATTGATTTTTCTTATGAAATAAGTTATCCTAGAGACAGATTCCATGCGACTGACGGAGAGCATTTCGAACGAGGAATGTTTGTGGGAGCACCCACAGGAAGTGTGGAAGAATGAACGTAAGCCGACCGTCTGGGCGACCATTAGCTTGGTTGCTCAGGTGACCGGCTTTTTGATACAATGGGAAAGTTCTCTGACGCAGGAGTTCTCAGTGCAATTAGGAAAGTGAGGTAAGAAATATGCAGAAGATTTCTCTGGAACAAGAATTGAAAAACAACGCCTACCCGGGACGTGGCATTGTAATCGGTAAGTCCCCTAACGGCAAATATGCGGTGACCGCCTATTTTATTATGGGACGAAGTGAGAACAGCCGCAATCGTGTTTTTGTGGAGGATGGCGAAGGAATCCGCACACAGGCTTTTGATCCATCCAAATTGAGTGATCCAAGCCTGATTATTTACGCACCGGTTCGTGTCCTCGGCAACAAAACGATTGTGACGAACGGTGACCAGACGGACACGATTTATGAGTTGATGGACAAGCAGCAGACATTTGAACAGGCACTCCGCACAAGAGAATTTGAGCCGGACGGACCGAATTACACACCGAGAATTTCC
>CAZFHT010000007.1:12107-30348 GCA_964518785.1 uncultured Eubacterium sp. | reverse complement strand
TGCAAAAAAATATATTGATTTTTCTAAGTTTGAAACTAATTTAGAAAGATTTTTGCAAAATGAATAATTGTGGATTTCGGAAAGTATATGGGGTGAAAGGCATCCCCCCCTAAGTGGGGTATAAACCTTTTCGCAAAAGGTTTTGGTTTCGCTATTTTGTATAAGAAGTAACTTTCACCGCATGTCGAGACGGTTGTTTTGATGTCAAAGGTAAAATAGGAATAGCCGTGAAAAGGCTTGAAATAAAGGGCTTTCAGACCAAAGAGCCCTTTATCTGTGCATATATTTTTCTTGAAAATGTTCCGCCGCAAGAATATAATTGTAAGATGAAAATGTTTTATTCTTTGGTGGAGGAATTATTATGAAATTTCTAACAACTGCTGAATATACAAAGATATGGCTTATTCCCGAAGGGGTAACAAAGACAATCGATCCAAGAAAAAATTAATCAAGACGGTGATAATAATGAGATATTTAGGCAATAAAACTAAGTTATTAGATTTTATAGAAAGTGTAATAAAAAAATATAATATTGAAGGCGAGACATTTGCTGATTTGTTTTCAGGAACGTCGTCTGTTGGAGATTATTTTAAGGATAGATATACAATAATTGCAAATGATTATATGGGATATGCAAGTGTGATTGCTAAAGCTAAGTTACTAAACACTGGTGTTCCTTTGTTTAAAAAGTTTAAAAAGAAGTACGCAGTTTTGCCTTTTGAATGGTTAAATCAAAGAGAATATGAGCCGTCAGGTGAGTTTTTTATTTATAATAATTATACCCCTATTGGTGACAGAATGTATTTCACGGAAGCAAATGCTTTAAAAATTGATGGAATGCGTATAGATATTGAAGAGTTGTACAAAGAGGAAATTATATCTGAAGCAGAATACGCTTTCTTAATAGCCTCTCTTTTGGAATCGGTTTTGAAAGTATCTAATACGTCCGGAACATATCAGGCCTTTTTTAAATTCTGGGAACAGCGCTCGTTAAAGGACTTTATCATAGAACCATTAGAACTGTGTGAAAAAAAACTGCATGGAAATAATATTGTATTTAATGATAATGCAAATAAACTTGTAAGACAGATATCAGGAGATATAGCGTATATTGATCCTCCGTACACTATTACTCAGTATACCAACTCGTATCATATTTTAGAAACTATTACCAGATATGATTCGCCTTCTATCTTTGGTAAAACGGGAAGAAGAAGTAATCGAGAACTTTCAGGATACTCAAATAAACAAAAAGTAGCTGTAGAATTTGAGGATTTGTTCAGACAAATTGATTTTACGTATGTTTTAATAAGTTATAGCAATCAGTCTTTGATTTCGTTAGAAGATCTGGTTGATATTGCAAAGAAATTTGCGGTAGACGAAAAGGTATTTATTGAAACAAGCGAATATAGGGAATACTCCACAAATAATTCGAGCTATAAAGGTGCAGAGGATAAATTAAAAGAAGCGATTATTTATTTTAGAAAAAATCGTGAAATACATAAATCGCCATTGAATTATTCTGGCAGTAAAGATACTTTGCTTCCGATGATAGTAAAACAGCTACCTAAACATATTGGTACCTTTGTTGATGCAATGGGTGGTGCCTTTAATGTTGGTGCAAATATAGTTGCAATGGATAAGGCGTTTTATTTTGAATATAATCGATATGTATACGAAATAATTGAGCTGCTTGTAAATACTGACTCATCTGAAATAATTAAGCAGGTTGAAGAAATCGTGAAAGAATATGGCTTAGTCAAGAAAAACAAAGAGGCTTATTTAAGATTAAGAGAGCACTATAATGAAGAAGAAAAGACTGCTATTAATCTTTTTGTTCTTCAAATATATGCTTTTCAAAATATGATTCGTTATAATGCGAGTCAAAAAATGAATACTCCAGTTGGAAATAATGAATATTGTGAAGGAATAACTGAAAGAATAACTAATTTTTGTGTTCGTTCTCCGGAGTATGAGCTTGTTCATGGACCGTATAATGTAATAAATTACCAGGAATTTCCAGAGGATACTTTATTCTATTTTGATCCACCTTATTTTATCACTAATGCAGAATACAATGATGGAAAAAGAGGACTCGAAGGGTGGAATGCAAATAATGAGGTTGAACTGTTAGCATATTTGTTTGAGATAGATCAAGCCGGGTATAAATTTATGCTTTCAAATGTAGTATCGCATAATGGAAAAGTGCATCATATGCTTTTGGATTGGGTTAAAGAACATGGATATAATTTAATCAAAATAGGAAAGACCGGAATAAAGTATCCAAGAGAAGAAGTCGTAATCACAAATTATGATATTTATGAATAAAGGAGAGGTATCGGTTGGAAAGAATACTTTTATTGAATGATAGCCAATTTCCGAATGGATTTAATTCTGTTATTGTTACACAGCCGGCAGGAATCACGAAAATTGCTTATACTGAGAAAAGAATGCTTGCTGCGATAAACCAGTATAATCCTAAATTGGACGTTACTAGGATAGAATATTTGGCTATTGAGAATCAGTTTTCAAACTATAAAAAAGGCAAATCGAATGGGGTGTTAGTAGAAGAATTTGATATTGACCCTGCACTGGCTTCGATTTATAGAGCAAATGGTTGTTATGTTTATTCGACAGATTCACGATGCCTTTGTAGGCGAATAATGATGTATGTTTTTATATCTGAGGCGAATGAAGAGACTAGAACAGCGTTGATTTCTCAAACAGTATTTCCGACGTTGTTAGATTACGCTGAAGAATATATGAAATCACCAAGTTATACTATAGCAAACCATAAATTCTGCTTTATTAATATACTAAATAAGACATTAACTGCAAAGATGATATTAAGGCATTTGGCAAGTTTATGTGCTGCTGGTATGGATTACATTGAGGTGTTTGAAAATGGTTCTATTGATGTGAATCAGATACCTAAAGACTTAAAAGCTTTTTTAAGAGTGTATGCGTCAAACTTTACTGCAAATTATGATGGGATGGCAGATATATATGAAGATGATAATTACAGGATAGAGTTTTTTGACAAAAAATTTATTTGGAAAGCGTCACCAATGGCCGCGACGAAAATTGTACCTAAAACAGATACAACAGTCGATTTTCATGGAAGTAGTGAAAAGTTTTATTGGATTGAGACTCTTCCAATGGCTGTTTTTGCATATAATCAAGGATACAAAGTTGACTATTCGGACTATTCAAATTTTATTGCAACCTATAGATCACAGTTTTCAAACACAAGTAAGAAGTTCGCAAGGTGCGAAGTTTTGCTGAAATACATAGAAAAATATTTTATATAAGGAGAAAACAGATATGCATGAGCAATTAATTTTATTTGGAGCACCAGGAACAGGAAAGAGTTTTGAAATCAAGGACCGCCTTGCGGCTTATGGAGATGATAAAAAATTCAGAGTAACCATACACCCTGAATTCCTCTACACAGATTTTGTAGGACAGTTATTACCTGATACGAGTGCAGGGGCGACTACCACATTCACATTTAAGGAAGGTCCGTTTACTCAGGCACTTATGGAGGCTTATGCGGATAGTAGTAAAGAAGTTTTTTTGATTATGGAAGAATTGTCGAGAGGAAATGTCGCTGCTATTTTCGGTGATATATTTCAGTTATTAGACAGGGATAGTCATTTTGTAAGTAGGTATCCAATCAGAAATAAGAATATTGCTGATAAGATTCCTACATTAATAACCGACGAAGTTAAACTCCCAGCTAATTTTAACATTATTTGTACTGTTAATATGAATGACCAGAATGTATTTCCAATGGATACAGCATTTAAGAGACGTTTTGACTGGGAATATATTTCAACTGATCCTGTAATTGATAAAACAACCGGAGTAAGAGATTCTCACTTAAATAATCCAAAGTTGAAAATAGCTATTGATACAGTCAGGACAAATGACTTAATTACTACTTGGCAGTCGTTTTATATGGCATTGAATCAATTTATTACTGATAAGCAGAATGGGATGGGGAAAAAGGAAGATAAACAGGTAGGTCAATTCTTTATCGATTTCAGCGATACACTTGTTTCGGATTCTCATTCTGGAACTTCTGCAACAGCAGATGCAGCGTCTAAGATGATAAACAAAATGATAAAGAATAAACTGCTCATATACTTATGGCAGGATGTTCAAGGAGTTACTTTGATGAAATCATCTGTTAGTTTGTTTGATAAATCAATAAACAGTTATGATGATTTGTATAAAAAGTACGGAAATGATAAAGTGTTTAGTGATGAGTTTATAAATGGCTTTTTAGTACCAGCTCTTACAAGCTATCCTTATTAAGGAGGATTATTATGATAATAGCATGTGCACATGATGGCGCTTTATATGATGAAGCATTGATTAGTACACATGGTTTCAAGCTAGATGCCAAAAGAGATATAAAAGAGGTATCGGTTCACAATCCGGCTACAGGTGAAAAGACAGATAAAACGGAAATTATTTTTAATTTTGTTGGGTTTGTAACAAATGCAGACAATGATATGTTGACTGTATTTCCAAAGCATTATAGAGTTGTAGATAAGGAAGTAGATAGCCGAAGAATATTTGATTGTATTGCAAAGCATAAGCAGAAAAGACCAGACATCTATATTGGTGAAGAGAATGATGATAAATATGAATCTAATTTTCCATTCTCATCTTTTTTTGGAATATATGAGTACTTTCAAACATATGGATTATTTTTTGAAGATGAGACTTTTATCAGACCGAATACCGGCGGCAGAATTAGTTGGAAAGAAACCATAAGCAAAAGTGAAAAGTATGTCATTGGCGGAGAAATAGTTATGTTTCCGTTATACTATAGGAAAAATTATCATTTTTCCAACTTTATTACTGAGTGTATGATCTATGCAATTGATTATACGATTTCCAAATTTAGAGTATTGATTGATGCTCAAGAGACAGGACAGGATTTTCCGGAATTTGATTATCTGGGAGAAAGAGAATATGTAGTTAGTGTTTTGCAGCAGTTAAGACAACAGATTTTTAAAGATAGTATTCAGACATTACTTGATAATTTAATAGATTTTTTCTCTGAGGTTAATATAGGCGGGGACTATTATTTAAAGCACTATACATTTTCTTCGATATGGGAAGATATGGTTACGGATTATTTGTGTAAATACTACAAGGAAGTTGATGCTGCTCATAAGGTGGTATTTGATAAAGTTGCACCAAGTGGATTAAAATTTATGAAGCAATCATTTCACACGAATAGTGCTCAACCAACGCAATATATCTCGCCAGATCATTATAGCGAAGATGCAGATGTTCAAATGATTTTTGATGCAAAGTATTATACAAAAATAACTGGAATGAATTATAAGCAGATTTCTTATATGTTTATGTTGAGAGAAATGAAGGATCCCCTGACAGGATTACCAAAATATAAAACAACATATTCAGCTTTGATTTTGCCTTCAGAAACTAGAAATACGAAAATTCATTTTCAGTTAGCTCCTGAATTTGGAACATGTACGGATTTGATAATCACTGAAGAGTACATTGACATTAGAGATGTAATTTTAGAATACAATATAGCCATAAAGGAGAACTGAGCTAAAGATGGATAATAAAAGTATCAATATGTTTTTACCGGGTTTCTATGAAAATTTTCGTACTATTATTTCTTTACATGACTGGATGGAACGAGAACCGGAGATTTTTAATGAAGGGATGAGAATAGCGTCCGTATATGGGTGCTTTCCCGGAAATATATGGAATGGCGGACGGGTTGTTATGGGGTTTGCCTCAAAGGAGGATATTTTATATGCTGTGCAGGAATATAACAGCCGCGGCATTGCCATAAGATTTACTTATACAAATCCCTGCTTAGAGCAGATGCATTTGCTGGATACTTACTGCAATTTATGTATGCTGCTGGCAGACAACGGAAAGAACGAGGTTTTGGTTAATTCTGCTTTGCTGGAGGAATTTATACGCAATAATTATCCCAATTATAAAATAATATCCTCAACAACAAAATGCCTTTATGATTTAGAGCTCATTCGAAAGGAACTGGAAAAAGACTATCATTTGGTAGTTCTCGATTCAGCGATGAATAATACGGAAGAATTATTTGCACTTGACCATAAGGAGAAGATTGAATTGATTGTAAACCATTACTGTGCCGATAATTGTCCCAGACGAAAAGAACATTACAAACTTGTCGGTGAGGCTCAACTGGAATATGATTCTGTTCATTTTCCATGTGATAATATTAAGAGAACATTCCAGCAGATACAAGAGAATAAATCATTTATATCACCTGACATGATTTATGATAAATATCTGAAGGCGGGATTTCATAATTTCAAACTTGATGGAAGAGGATTTAAGAAAGAAAAGGTGCTTGAAAGTTTTGCTTATTATTTTGCCAAACCGGAATACAGGGCACTGGTACGGGAGAAATTGAATTCCTAAATTTTTGATTTTGTTTACCATTTTCTTACAATTTGTGCTATAATGCGGTTATACCTCCTTTTAGACGCTGGGCGGATAGTTTTCAGGTAACCTTATTTTACCATAAATTCTGAGGAGATATGTTGACAGAGGAATGTCACATTTTGTGGCTTTTGGTGTTCATGAACGTGAATAGGACGGAAACACAGGAAAGGAGAAATGTTATGTACGAATTTACAGAAGATTGCAAGGTAGGAATTGAAGAAATTGATGCAGAACATGAAAAATTATTTGAATTGCTTAATCAGGCGACCGAAATGAAAAAGACCGGAGGAAACGCTTACATCGTGGCAAAGAGTCTGTTGGAAGAGCTGAAAGATTATGCGGTATTTCATTTTGCTCATGAAGAAAAATATATGGAGAAGATTCATGACAGAGAGCTTGAGAGCCAGAGAAGAGAGCACGAACTTTTTAAAGAAAAGGTGAACAGTTATCAGGTAGAGGGGCTGTCGGAAGAAGAAGGCGAGAAAGTTATAGAAGAAATTCTCGCTTTTACGGCGAAATGGCTGTATCGTCACATCTTGGGCAGCGATACCATGATTGGAAAGTTCCCGGAAAAAACACCGGAAAACACATCAGAAAAAACAACGAATAATGAGTTTGCTTTTTTTGATGAATACCGAACCGGCATTGATTTTGTGGATGATGAACACGAAAGACTGTTTGAGATTATTGAGGAGGCTCATAATGTAATCCAAGCCGAGTTACTTCATGACAAATACGATGCCATTGTGGATATTATGGAAAAACTTATGGAATATACAATGGTCCATTTTTCTCATGAAGAAGAATATATGGAACAAATCGGTTACGAAGGGCTTAACATTCAGCGTATTGCACACAGTACCTTTGTGGACCGTTTGAGTGATATTGATTTAAAAGAAATGGACGATAATCAAGAGGAATATTTAGTTGACTTGGTTCAGTTCCTTTTGGGGTGGCTGACCAATCATATTTTAAAATTGGATATGAAGATTCCGAAATAATATAAAGAAAACATCCGAAAATCTCTTGTGGAACTTGATATTTTAAAGAAAATATAGTAGGATAATATAGGGAGTTAGTTTTTACTAACTTCCTGTATTAAATTTTATTGGAGGTTTGTTATGTTAAAGATAACGCTGGATGTGGATGGTATGATGTGCGGGATGTGTGAATCCCATGTAAATGATGCAGTACGGAGGAAATTCAAGGTGAAGAAGGTAACCTCCTCCCATGCAAAAGGAGAGACTGTCATTCTCGCAGAAGAGGACATTGATGAAGAGAAGTTGAAAGAGGTCATAGGGGAGACTGGGTATAAAGTGCTGTCAGTGGAAAAAGAACCATATGAAAAGAAAAGTATTCTGCCTTGGAAGAAGTGAAAGTAAGTTTGAATATTTTAACAGTAAAAAATATAGCTAATATGTTATCTATAAATATTGTTTTTTCTTGAAAATAGATAATATATTAGCTATAATTATTTATGATGGTTATTGTGTTATTCCATAGGGATTATTTTTGTTGATATAGGAGAAAATATATGCACAACTATGTATGGGAAACGCCGGAAGAAATAAATGCTGCAATTGCGGAGAATGTTCGAACGCTGCGGAAAAGGAAGGGCATATCACAGCAGAAACTCAGCAAAATTTCCGGAGTAAGCTATGGCTCAGTTAAGAGATTCGAGGAAACCGGAAATATTAGTTTTCTCTCGCTTACAAAGATTGCGATTGCTTTGGACGCTGTGAATGGTGTCAAGGCGTTGTTTACTGAGGTGACGTATCAATCAATAGAGGAGGTTATCAATGAGCAGAAGTAAAATGACTTTGGGATTGAAAACTTTAAAGGTAAAATATTCCGGTCGTTATGTCGGCACTCTTGCTATGATGAAGGATGGCAGAGTTGCGTTCTCTTATGATGATGACTGGTTAAAGCATGGTTTTTCCATAAGTCCATTTTCGCTTCCGTTAGAGAATAAAGTGTTTATTCCTACGGCAAGTTATTTTGATGGGTTGTTTGGCGTTTTTGCAGATAGTCTCCCGGATGCTTGGGGGCGTCTGCTTTTGGAACGTATGTTGAAAGAGCAGTGTGTGGATGGTGATGTAAATGTGCTTGACCGACTTGCCATGGTGGGAAAATCGGGTATGGGTGCATTAGAATATGAGCCGGATTATATGCTGGTAAATGAATCTAAATTGAAAGATTTGGATTATCTGTCTGACCAGTGCCAAATGATTTTAAAATCAGAATATGCAGAGGATTTGGACACTCTGTACAAAATGGGAGGCAGCAGTGGTGGAGCCAGACCGAAGATAATGACATTTTTGGATGGAAAAGACTGGATTATAAAATTTCCGGCACATATCGATTCTGGAGACTGTGGCTTGAGGGAATACAAATATTCTGTTTGTGCCGGAAAATGCGGTATTCATATGACTGAGACAAGACTTTTCTCATCTGAAACTTGTGAAGGGTATTTTGGAACGGTAAGGTTTGACCGCATGGAAAGTGGAATGGAAAAAAAGAAAGTTCATATGATTACGGCAGCGGCATTATTAGAGGTGGATTTTAGGGCTCCCTGTCTGGACTATCACTCACTTATGAAACTTACAAGAATTCTCACGAGGGAAAATAAGCAGGATGTGGAAAATATGTTCCGACGAGCTTGCTTTAATGTATTTGCTCACAATCGGGATGACCATGCGAAAAATTTTTCATTTTTGTATAATGAGAAGGAGGACGGCTGGAGATTGAGTCCGGCATATGATTTGACTTACAGTAATACTTACTTTGGAGAACATACAACGTCAGTAGACGGTAATGGAAAAAATCCGGGTGAAAAAGAATTACTAAGCGTTGGTCTCAGAGCCGGATTAAATAAAAAAATATGCCTAGACATCATTGTGGAAATTAAGAAAAAGGTCAAAGAAATGCTGAATTAATTACGGAAATTTTATTGGGATTGATATTAAAATTATGTAAAACTAATGAAATAAAAAACACTATATTAAACCTTTAAAAATTGTGGTTTTTCTGTTGACAATCCCAGAAAAATAGGGTATTCTGCATACATCTTCTAAATATCTCCTTCGCAGTTTGAACTCATAAGTAAGACACCAGAAGGAGATATAGGAAGATAATTATACCAAAGTGTTCATCATAGTTTAAGCATAAAAGAACAAGAGGAGCGACTGAAAAGTTCGCTCCTTTTTGTTGCCGTCCTACACACACCTCAACTTTGTTTCGGTGTGTGGCGGGTCGAACTAGTCGGTCACGATTTGCAAGCGAGCTTGCATTGTGACCGACTAGTGACCCTAGTATCATGTAAATATTTTATTGATTTTGATGGCAAATTATAAAAAAACTAATGGAAATAAAAACACTATATTAAACTTTAAATAATTGCCGTTTTTCTATTGACAACTGCGGAAAAATAGGGTATTCTGCGTACATCTTCTAAATATCTCCTTCGTAGTTTGAACTCACAAGTAAGACACCAGAAGGAGATATAGGAAGATAAAAATGAAAGCTTGATAACACATTTCATATTGAGCATAATTTACCAAAGACAACATACGAAAGAAAAAAGGGGCGACTGAAAAGTTCGCCTCTTTTTACGTATAGGAAAATGCTTTAGCATAACATTGGAAGGAGTTTTTTGAACGGCGGGAAAAAGTGTCAAAAATTTGGCGAAAATTGGGCGGCAAAATAAAAAAACTAATGAAAATAAAAACATAATATTAAACTTTAAGTATTTGTGGTTTTTCTATTGACAATTTGGGGAAATTAGGGTATTCTGCGTACATCTTCTAAATATCTCCTTCGTTGTTTGAACCCATAAGTAAGACATCAGAAGGAGATATAAGGAAGATAAAAGAATAGTGTTAATACGAAAGATAACATACTAAAGAAAAGAGGGGCGACGAGAAGGTTCGCCCCTCTTTGACGGGGAGTTTACCCGGATGTTAATCTTCGAAATCTGAAAAAAAGATTGGTAATCTTTCTTTAAACTCTTTCAATGCAATGTTGGCAACCTCCTGCATCTGCGGGTGAGCATGAGAATCGCAGCGGAGACGGAAAAAATTTCTCCATGAACGAAGGTTCATAGTAATCACAATCTCAGTTTTAAGGCTGTTTGGAAGAAGGGAGCGGGCCTCTTGTGGAGTTGCACCCAGCTCAATCATCTTAAAGTAAGACTGCTCTGCATGGTTCATAGCCTCCATCCACACATCATACTTTGCTTTATCCGTTTCATTGTTCAGGTCATATTGGAATCCTCCGGCGAGGTCAATTACGGTAATCTCATTGCCAAATTTGTCATTGGCATAATTGCAGTACCGGGTGCTTTCCTGACTATAGCTGGCGATACGGTGACGGACGATTTCGTGAGTGACACCCCGGTCGCAAACCATACGCACTGTGACTGCCTCGTGTTCGATAACCGATTCATGTCCCCGCTTTAAAATATTGCTGATAAAACGCTCGGCGGATTCGTCGGTGATATTTCTCTCACTTTTGTAGCACACACGTCCGATTTTCTCGATTTTTCGAATTATTTTATCGTAATCCTCCATGTCAATAATTTCAACACTTGGTTTGATTGCTCTCATTTTTTCCTCCATTCCGTAGTTTTGTACTTGTGCAGTGAATAAAAAATAACTGACATTTTTACTTGTCAGATTTTTCAACTGCTGCGTTGTCGTAAACCGCAACAGTTTCAGTATAAGTTAAGTTTAAAATAAAATCAATAAAAACTAGAAAAAATCACATACTACACATCAGTATAAATTTACCGGAAAGGATGTGGTTTTTATGGAGGAAAAAATGGATATGCGGGACACTGCGGTTGAAAAAGCCTACTATGAGCATTTGACAGAGGAGGAAAAAGAAAAATACCGGCAAATGACACCGGAGCAGAAAAGGATTGTTCTGACGGAAAATAAGCTGGAGTATCAGGAGAGCCGTGTCTGGGAGAAAAATGAGGGCATGAGCCAGTTGACGGACCGCCTTGCAACGAATAGTTTCCAGTAATGATGTGTTGACTTTTTTTGTAATGAATACTATAATGACTTTAACACATTAATTTCGACTCCGATAAGGGTGAAACTGCGAGATTATACAAATCTCGTCCCTTCTTGTATTAGTTAGGGGCGGGATTTTTTTGATGAAAGGAAATGAAATAAATGATGAAAGTAATATTAAAAGATGGTTCCAGCAAGGAATACCAATCCGCAATGCCGATTATCGACATTGCAAAAGACATCAGTGAAGGGCTGGCAAGAGTGGCCTGCGTGGCAGAACTGGACGGAAAAGTCGTAGATTTGCGTACCGTAGTAGACGGTGAGCATGAGTTAAATATTCTGACCTTCGACAGTCCGGAGGGAAAAGCTGCTTACCGCCACACCGCCTCACATGTGCTGGCACAGGCGATTAAACGTTTGTATCCGGACGCAAAGTGTGCAATCGGACCGTCAATAGACGAGGGATTTTACTATGATTTTGATATGCAGTCTTTGGACAGAGAGGCACTGGACAAGATAGAAAAGGAAATGAAAAAAATCGTAAAAGAGGGAGCCGCTTTGGAACGGTTCACCCTTCCCCGCAATGAGGCGATTCAGTTAATGCAGGAGAGAGAAGAACCTTACAAGGTGGAGTTGATTGAGGATTTGCCGGAGGACGCTGAGATTTCATTTTATCAGCAGGGCGATTACATTGACCTCTGTGCCGGACCTCACCTTATGAGTACGAAACCGCTGAAGGCAATGAAACTGATTTCTTCCTCCGGTGCTTACTGGAGAGGAAGCGAGAAAAACAAAATGCTTACCCGCGTGTACGGAACTGCTTACACGAAAAAAGCAGATTTGGACGCATACTTAGAGCATTTGGAGGATATTAAAAAACGTGACCACAATAAGCTGGGGCGTGAACTGGAGCTTTTCACCACCGTTGATGTAATCGGTCAGGGACTTCCGCTGATTATGCCAAAGGGTGAAATTATTATCCGTACCATGCAGCGTTGGATTGAGGACGAAGAAGAAAAACGTGGTTACATGAGAACGAAAACGCCGCTGATGGCAAAATCCGATTTGTACAAAATATCCGGTCATTGGGATCACTACAAAGAAGGAATGTTTGTGCTGGGAGACGAGGAAGAGGACAAGGAGGTATTTGCCCTGCGTCCGATGACCTGTCCGTTCCAGTATTATGTATATAAGGCAAGTCAGAAGTCTTATCGTGACCTTCCTTGCCGTTATGGTGAGACTTCCACCTTATTCCGCAACGAGGATTCCGGGGAAATGCATGGTCTTACCCGTGTGCGTCAGTTTACGATTTCAGAAGGACATCTGATTGTGAGACCGGACCAGATGGTGAAGGAATTTAAAGACTGTATCGCACTGGCTCAGTATTGTCTTCAGACTTTAGGAGTAGAGGAGGATGTAACGTATCATCTTTCCAAATGGGACCCGGACAATCGGGAAAAGTACATCGGTGAACCGGAAGTGTGGGAAAAGACAGAGTCGTCTATCCGTCAAATGCTGGAGGAGTTGAATATTCCATTTACAGAGGACGTAGGCGAGGCTGCCTTCTATGGTCCGAAGGTTGATATCAATGCCAAAAATGTATATGGCAAAGAGGATACCATGATTACCATTCAGTGGGACGCCCTGCTGGCAGAACAGTTTGATATGTATTACATTGATGAAAACGGCGAAAAAGCCCGTCCGTATATTATCCACAGAACGTCCATGGGATGTTATGAGAGAACACTGGCATGGCTCATTGAAAAATATGCGGGTGCTTTCCCGACGTGGCTGGCACCGGAGCAGGTTCGTGTACTTCCGATTTCGGAAAAATATCTGGACTACGCAAAACAGGTAGAAGAGGAATTAAAGAAAAATGATATCCGCTGTACGGTGGACGAGCGTTCCGAGAAGATTGGTTACAAGATTCGCGAGGCGAGATTGAAGAAGATTCCGTACATGATTGTCGTTGGACAGAAAGAGGAGGAGGACAAGGTGATTTCCCTCCGCAGCCGTTTCAAAGGGGATGAGGGGCAAATGCCATTGACTGATTTTATCAATGCTGTCTGCACTGAAATCCGCACAAAGGAAATTCGAAAGGTAGAAAACCTGTAATCTTTATCACATTAGAAATATGATAAAGATTACAGTTAGAAAAAGGAATGGAGGATGAAGGGATGCAGGAAACGAATAAGACAAACTGGCTGGCAATTCTGTCACTGATTTTGTCGATTTTATCAATTTTGTGCTGTTGTTTCTGGTACGCTGCGCTGCTTATCGGTGCCGCTGCCGTAATTCTGGGTATCGCCGGATTGCGTTCGACAAATCCGAAACAGAAGGACGCAGCCATTGCCGGCATTGTAGTAGGAGCAGTAGGGGTGGTTCTTGCACTGACCGTAGCAGTGATGAGAATTTTTCTCTATTCAGGTTTAGCGGGGACAGAGCTTTCTGCCCTGACAAATGTAAGCCGATTCATGTAGGCGGGAAGGAGAGCAGAAATGGACTATGAAAATAATTCGGAAGAAAGTCGTTTCGACTTGCCGACACAGAATCAGAGCGAACAGAGTCAGACCGAACAGAGTCAGACTGAACAGAATCAGACTGAACAAAGTCAATCGGAATCGTATCAATCGGAACCATATCAATATCAGCCACAGTACCAGCCGGATTCGGCTGGCAAAGGGAAGAAAAAACATCTGGGATTGGCGATTGCCTCTCTTGTGCTGAGTGGCATTTCCGTACTCTGCTGTTGGGTGTATGCCATGGGTATTGTTCCGGCACTCATAGGGACAATCTTTGGTCTTATCGCATTGATAGGAGGAAAGGATAAAAGTGTCCGAATCATGGGCGGTATCGGACTGGGGCTCGGTATTCTGGGCATTATCCTTAATGTGTTCATGATTGTAACCTTGTTTATGATGATTGACTGGTCCAGTGTGACAGCGGAAAATATCCGGAGCATACAAAACATCGATCCGGAGAATCAGCAGGAAGTGATGAAATGGATACAGCAGTTCTTTAAAGTGGATATATCAAAATACTATATCGCAACACAGTAAAAGTATATTTTTGAAATATCAATATAGACATAGACAGTTTGAAAGTGCGAAAGTGCATGATGGGAATGTGCAGACTGTCTGTGTCTTTTCTTTTGCCTAAAGGGGTGATTTTTTGTTTGTAAGACCAAGCATATAGTCAGATGATACGTGATACAGCTTGCAGAGTTCTATCAGATGTCGGATGGGCATTTCGTTTGCACCACGCTCATACCGGGCATACATAGTCTGTGAAGTTTTCAGGTAGTGTGCAACATAATCCTGAGTGTAATCGTGGTCTTCCCTCAGATTCCGCATCCTTGTTTTATAGTCCATACAAATCCCCTTAAATGTAACTTTTTAGTTGCTGTTCAGAGAGTTACAAGTGTATATAGAGCGACTGACGTGCTAGCACGTTCAAAGCTCTATATACATCTTGTAACTCCTCTGAACAGTGACATTTTTATTCAAAGTATAATGTAGTAAAGATATTTACTATTGATTTTAGTAAACATTTGTACTAAAATAGATTTTGTAACAAAATGGTTATTTGCATAATTACACAAATTTATCTGGCAGTTGTGCAAATAACTCATAATATTATCCACATGGAAGGAGCAAGGGTATGAAAGTGAAAAACAAGTTGCTTGGCGTTTTAGGGGGAGTAGTCATGTTGTGCTTGCTGGGGGTTCTGGTTCCGTCTGTCAGCAGGGCGGAAACATTGTTTGATAATGCGATTATGTGGGAACCGTATAAGCTGGTCACTCCGCAAGAGGGACAGATGTATAAATTCACGTTTAATACTAAGCAGACGGTGACTTTTTGGAGTGAATGTAATTGGAACATCAATAGTGGCGGATGTGGCGTTACGTTTTATGATGATAATGGTTTGTCGCTTGATGAAACAGGCTTGGTTGCAACATGGTGTGGTAGCTTGACAACAAAAACGTTTGATGCAGGTACGTATTATATGCGAGTTAATTCAAATCGATTTAATATTACTTTTTGGTATACGCTTTCGAATCCGGTTTCTTCTTTGCTGGATGATATTTCGGGAACGCCTTTTGAAGGAGCATCTTCTTTGCAGGCAATGGAATTGTATAGTCAAGATGATTATACTTGTATATACAAAAAAATAGAATTGACGGAAACAAAGAAATTTACATTGAAATCGGATAAGGCAGAATATGCAGTATTGCTTGATTCGCATGCTTTGGAAGTGAAAAATGAATCGAATTTGGAGCCCGGAACTTATTTCCTTCGAATGTATGGAACGATTACGAACTTGTATTATGTTCTTACGAATCCGGACCAAGCTACCGCTGTTTCGTTATCGAAACAGTCAGCCACGCTCTCGGTCGGTCAGACGTTAAAACTTACTTATTCTCTGACACCTGCGAACTGCATTGACACTGTGACGTGGGGCAGTGGGGATACGAACGTGGCAACTGTTGACGAAAACGGAAATGTAAAAGCAGTGGGAGAAGGACAATGTCTGATTATTGCCACCAGTAGCAGCAAAAAATCAGCCGCCTGCACGATAACGGTTAAAAAAGCCACAAGCAGCTCGGCAAAAAAAACGTCAGGTAGTTCCACGAAAACAGTGAGCAGCTCCTCGAAAAAAGTAGGGAAAGTTACTTCCGTAAAGGCTCGTGCAAAGAAAACCGGCAAAAAGAAAAAAGTGACAATTTCGTGGAAGAAAGTTTCGGGTGCGACGGGATATCAGGTATATTATTCCTCTTCATCAAATGGGAAATTTAAAAAACTTGGAACCGTAACGAATAAGACAAAGTTGACGAAAACATTTAAAAACAAAAAAACGCATTATTTTAAAGTTCGTGCCTACAGCACATCTTCAGGGAAAAAGACCTACGGAAGTTTCAGTAAAGCTGTAAAAAAATAAAGGATTCGACATTTGGCAGTACGGCGGTATTTGTGGGGCGTTGTCTCCATTCAGAAAACGATACCGCAACACAGTAAAAGTATATTTTTGAGAATCCATTGCAGAAAAATAATTGCGACACCAATATAGACATAGACAGTGCGAAAGTGCATGATGGGAAAGTGCGTACTGTCTGTGTCTTTTCTTTTGTTTAAAAGGGTGATAACGGTATTCCAGCCATTGTAGAGGAGAAAACCTGCCCCGGTGTAGAGGACAAACAAGTGCTGGCGGACACTGGCGAGAAAATCGCCCCTTGCCAGTGAACAGACAGCCCGCGTACCGCCGCAGCCCGGACAATACAGCCCGGTGACAGCATGGAATGAGCAGGGGAAGCCTATTTCGGTCAGCGTCAGTATGCCCCGGTTTTGTAAAATGCAGAGCAGGGCAAAGCTGCCAATTATAATCCATCCCATAATATAGAAAAAGCGGTCTGCTGCGTTCATGTTGAGATTCCTCCCTTGTTAGATAAGAATATTTTACAACGGGGAGAGGGTTTTTACAAAAGAAAATTACAAAATCTAACATCACTTTATTAAATTAGACATACAATAAAAGAAAAGGGTTTTTGTATGCTGAATAAACTCTGGGGTTTTATGATTTTGCTGGGTATTCTTTTCGCAGCAGTGACGGGGCATATGGGGGAAATCGGTACAGCGGCGATTGATTCGTCCAAAGAGGCGGTGACGCTTTGCATTACCATGCTGGGGGTTATGTCCATGTGGACAGGACTTATGAATATAGCAAAAAAAGCAGGAATCATTGATGCCCTTACAAGAGGACTTCGACCGGTTCTTGCTTTTTTATTTCCGGGAGTGCCAAAGGAACACAAGGCGAATGAATACATGGCGGCAAACATGATTAGCAATGTGCTTGGGCTTGGCTGGGCGGCGACTCCGGCGGGGTTAAAAGCGATGGAGGAATTGAAAAAGTTGAATAATGGAAGTCACATTGCCAGTACGGATATGTGTACATTTCTCATTATCAATATTTCTTCACTCCAGCTTATCCCTGTAAACATCATTGCCTATCGCAGTCAGTATGGTTCTGTTTCGCCCACCTCGATTATTGGCATGGGATTGATTGCAACGATTATTTCTACGGCAGCAGGGGTTATTTTTTCGGTGGCTGCCAGAAAAATCAGCGGTAGAAGGAGGGTGGATAAATGAGATTTTTGTATTATATTTCGGATTGCATGATTCCCTTTGTGATTTTGTATCTGGTGGGCTATGGTATGTGCAAAAAGGTTGACATTTTTGATGAGTTCATTGAAGGTGCAAAGGACGGATTTCTTACGGTGTACAAGATAATGCCTACGTTGATTGGGCTGATGGTTGGAGTTGGGATTTTGAGGCAGTCCGGTTTTATGGAATGGCTGGCAAATCTGATTGCACCGGTTGTCGATTTTTTGCACTTTCCGGGAGAACTTTTGCCGCTTTTGATTGTGAAAATGTTTTCCTCCTCGGCAGCTACGGGACTTTTGTTGGACGTTTACAAAACGTATGGAACGGACTCTTACTTGGGGACGCTGGCGTCGGTGCTGATGAGCTGTTCCGAGACGATTTTCTATACGATGAGTGTTTATTTTATGACCGCAAAGGTTACGAAGAGCAGATACACGCTGGCGGGTGCGCTTGTCGCAACACTGGCAGGAGTGGCGGCATCCGTGTTTCTTGTGGGAATGTAAACTGATTGTAAACCAACGAACAATAAAAGGTTGACATAAGAAAAAAATGAGGGTATACTTTCTTTTGGAATTATTTACA